>JAJRRR010000341.1 GCA_024279285.1 Planctomycetota bacterium | reverse complement strand
GTAGTGATCTCCAGCCACACAGCGGTGTGATGCTTGATGTACTTCAAAGTCTCCAGCACCGGTTCCAGATGGCCGGCGCAGATTTTGTGATAAAACTCCTCACGGAAAGCTTTCAGGTCCACATTGGCGGCGTCCATCCAGGCGAAGAACTCCTCCCGGGGCTGAGGACAGATTTCTCCGGCAGTGACGGCCACGGTTCGCACACCTCGGGCACGGCATTCTCGGGCCACATCCACGGCGTATTCCAGAAAGATCACCGGATCGTTGTAGGTAAACGCCACGCTGCGGCAGCCCAGGCGTTGGGCCACTTGAGCTACCCGAGCTGGGGAAGCCTGGTCGGCCAGCGTGTCCACCTCGCGGCTTTTGCTGATGTCCCAGTTCTGGCAAAACTTGCAGCCCAGATTGCAACCCGCCGTGCCAAACGACAGCACCGGCGTGCCCGGCAAAAAGTGATACAAAGGCTTCTTCTCAATCGGATCGATGCAAAATCCACTGGAGCGTCCATAGGTGGTCAGCACCACCTGCTGGTCCTGGCACGCCCGAACAAAGCAAAACCCTCGCTGCCCCGGCCGAAGCTTGCAAAACCTGGGGCACAAATCACACTGCACCCGACCATCGGCCAAACGATGCCAGTACCGCCCCGGCACCGCACCCGGAAAAACCTCTCCCAACACCGCTTGCTGGTTCATGGATTGCCCCCCGGAGTTCTTTTGCAGCAGAATGGGTTAAAATGATCGCCACCGTGGTCAAGGGCTCTGGGGAGGGAACAAGCCCATGAGCATGCGACCGGCAGCGGTCTGTGGTTTATTTTATCCGGGCGAGCCGGAAGTGCTGCGCCAAACGGTCCACCGCTTGCTCCGGCAGGCGCGCGTGCCTTCGCTCCGTCAGGTCCATCCGCCCAAAGGGCTCATCGTTCCCCACGCCGGATATGAATACTCCGGCCCGATTGCGGCCACAGGCTATGCAGTTTTGCAGCCCTGGCGTGGGAAGTTCTCGCGGGTGGTGCTGTTGGGCACATCGCACTACGCCGATGTCCAAGGAGCCGTGTTTTGTCCGTGCGAGAGCTACGAGACCCCGCTGGGACCCTTTCCGGTAGAAGTGGACACCTTGGAGAGGTTGCACCAACGAGGCTTGGCCCAACCCCATGCCGCCGCCCACCGACGCGAACACAGCCTGGAAGTGCAGTTGCCGTTTTTGCATGAGGTGCTGGGCCCGGTGCCGCTGGTGCCCTTGACGATGGGCCGCTGCTCGCAGCAGGAAGCCGCCCAAGTGGTGGAGATGCTCTGGAACGGCCCCGATTCGCTGCTGGTGCTCAGCACGGATCTGAGCCACTACTTGCCATATGATCTGGCCCAAAAAACAGATCACCAAACCGCTCAGGCCATCCAAGGGCTTCAGCCCGAAGCTCTAGACCCCCAGGATGCCTGTGGCTTTTATGCCCTGCGAGGGCTATTGGCCGCAGCGCGGCAGCACCGGTGCACGGTGCAAGCGGTGGATTTGCGCAACTCGGGCGATACGGCCGGAGGGCGCGGGGAGGTGGTGGGCTACGGAAGCTTCGTGCTCTGGGAACCGGAAGCCCGATCCTTGGAGGCCTCCTGAGCTGCTTGCTGGAGCAAGGGGTGCCATTGGGTCTGAAATTTTCGCTCCGGCAGCAAGAACCCGCAGCGGACCATTTCCAAGTTCACTGGCAACTGATCTTGAGCCCGAACCACCCACGCACACCAGTCTCCATCTGCGTCCCGAGCTCCCCAGGCCGGATCAAACTTCAGCCACACCCGATGGCCTTGAATGCATCGGGCCAAGGCAGTGGTGGCTCGTTCAAAAAGCAACTCGTCCCGATAGCCGCGAGCCCGTACCACCTGCACGCCCAACAGCCGCACCAGCTCTGGCCCTTCAGGGCCCTGCACGACGAGCTTATCGGGAGCCAGCACCTCCTGCACCACCACCGGCCGAAGCATCCACCGGGGAGGAGCTTCCCCGGCACTGCGCACCACCAGGGGAGCTCTCCCTTGGCGAAACCTCTCTCGGGACAGGGCGTCTATCCGGCCCGGGGATGGGCCTACGCTCCACGGCACCACACCCAGGCCGATCAACATCAAGGCCAAACTCCAGGGCGATCCGTGCGGCATGAGGGAATCCTTGCGCACAAGTGGACAGCAAAACTCCACACTCCGCCTCCTTCGCCCCCCCAGGGCTTGCTTTCCTGGCCCGATCAACCATAGCCCACAAAATCCGCAAAATCCAACCATTCCCTTCAACCCGATTTTTCCCACAAAGCAGCACCGGCCACCTAGCTTTCTTCCTGGGCCAACAACCCAAAAACGCCAAAAGAGCAAGCCTCGAACGCCTTGGTTGGGCACATGGCCAGTCTGCAAGTTGCGAAGGAAAAGCAACCTAGCGGATGAGCAGAAACTCGCCGCTGTTGACCAAGGCCCAGACCAGATCGCCCCAGGCCACCGCCTCGTTCCCTCGGCTACGACGCAGGGCGTGCAAGGCCATCTGCAATTCCGAGCTAGAGGGCCTGCGCGACAAAGTGGCCAAGAACAGATATTGCACTTTTTCCCGAGGAGGCATGCGACGGTTGGAGAGCACCTGGGCCAGCAAGGCGGAGCGGTTCGGGTCGGCCACTTGTTGCACCAGCGGGCCGTTCCACATCATCAGAGTTTGTGTCAGCGAAGTTTCCCAAAGACTGCTTTCGGAGTTCTCGTCGTCTTTCAGGTCGTACATGAACCGCTGCACCCACGCCTGGCGGCGACGCTGGTGTTGGGCAAACGGCTCGGCCGAAGTGCCCGCCAGCAAAGCCAGGGATTCGTAAAGCTGCTCGGGACGCATTTGACGCAGATAAAACCGGCTATACAAAGGCGGCTGGCCCGTGCCCGGATCGTCAAAGCTCCCCCGTGGAACCCGGCTCGATAACCCATACGGATGCGACAAAACCACCCACTTCATCAACCGCCGCAAGTCATAACCGCTGACGGCAAAGCACTGGGCCAGGTGATGGAACAGCTCCGGATGCGAAGGGGGGTTGTGGGGGCCAAGATCATCCACTGGCCGCGTGAATCCATAGCCCAAAAACACTTGCCAAATCCGGTTCACCGCTGCTTGGGCAAAAAGGGGCGAGGAGACCACCAGTCGGGCCAGTTCCCGACGCCGATTGACCCGATCCACCCGGCCCGAAGGGTCTATCCGCCGTCCGTCCAGAAAAGTCGGATAGGCCACCTTCAGCAGCCCGTTGCGAAGCTCGTAATAAATCTCGGCTTCCTCCCATCGCGGCTGAGGACCTTCGCCGGGAAAATCCTCATCCTCCAGACGGAAAACTCCCGGCCGCTTACCCGGCCGCACCACCGCTTGGCGGAAAAACGCATTCAGTCCCCAAAACTGACTCTGCTTCCATTGGTTGAACGGGTGATTGTGGCACTGGGTACATTGCACCTGGGTGCCCAGGAACACCCGAGCGGTTTGGGCCGTGGCGGCAATGGCTTTCCCGTCCAGGTGTTTCAGGAGGAAGTTCACCGCTCCGGAGTAGTCAGGCTCTCCGGGCCGGTTGCTTCCCGTGGCCGTCAGCAGCTCGTAGCAAAGCTGATCGTAGGGCTTGTTCTCCAACAGAGCTTGGTAGAGGAACTCTTGCAATCCAGGCCGATAGACCCGTTGGGCCATGGGACCCCCGGTGCGACCAATCAGCCACACGGTCCACCGATCCGCCCAATAAGCCGCCCATTGCTCTTGATACTCCGGAGCGTAAAGCAATCGCTGCACAAGCTGCCGCTTGCGTTGGGGCAGGGGGGTGCGATCCTGGAGAAAGGCCACCAACTCGTCCACCCGAGGCACGCGGCCCAACAGGTCTAAAAACACCCGACGACACCAACTCTCCGGCGAAGCCGGCTCGGCCACCGGCACCTGTTCCTGCTCCCATCGCCGAGCAATCAACCGGTCGATGGCGGCAATCACCTGCTCATCCTCGATCTGCTCAGGCGAGGCAGCAGAAGGGGCTGGCTCCGGGGGAGGCGAAGCGGTTCGAGGGGCTTTTCGCACCGGAGGCGGAGCCACCAAGGGGGCATGGGCCAAGCGGTGGGGTTGCGAAGGAAGCGGTTCCCCGGCCGCAGGCGGCTCCGGAGCGGCGCTCTGCCTAGGTGGTGGTTCCCCCGGCGAGGCATGCCCTCGGGCACCTGAATCCGCCAAGGAAGCCGGTGACCGAGGAGACTGGGGAGCACGAATCACTTGTTGGGCAGGAGGTTCTTGAGCCCCAGGGATCAAGAGGCTACGCCACAGCACCCAAGCACAAAGCACCACGGCGGCTGTTGTGCAAAGGCTCGCCACCACCATCCAGCGAGCGACTTTCCTGGAGGGGCTTCTGGAAGCCCAAGGGGACTGCGGGACCTCAGGCATCGGCTGATTGCTGCCAGGGGACGGCTCCGCAGGGGCATGACCCAGCCGGGCCAGGACCTGCTGGGTCAAATCTGGTGGCTTGATTCCACCCAGCAGCTCCTCCAAGGCCACATCCAGGAGTCGTTCTTCTTCGGGTTTCATGGCTTTTGCCGTTGGATGCAATCCCGGAGGGCTTTCTTGGCTCGTTGCATCAGGTTTTTGGCACCGTGTTCGGTCATGTTGAGGGCTTGGGCGATTTGGGCCCGGGAGAGGTTCTGTTCAAAGCGGAGTCGGAGAGCCAGTTGGGCTCGCTGGCGCAGCCGCTGCCAGCAGCGGCGCAGGGCTTCCAACAGGGCCTCGCCTTGATCCTCTCCGGCCCATTGGTCCCAAAGCCGGTCCAACAGCTCCACATCGCCCACCAGTTGCATGCGTCGGGACTTGCGATAGCTGGAGATGGCCAAGTTTTTGGCCACTTTGCGCAGGTAGGCTTCGGTGCTGGCACCGTCCCGAAGCTCCAACGGATGCTGAAGCACCCGAACAAAGGTCTCCTGCACCAGGTCTTCGGCCGTGGCCGCATCACAACCTAACGCCCGCAAATAACGCCACAAGCCCACCTGGTGCTGCTGGACCAGTTGGGCCACTTCCTGGGGCGACAGGAGGGTGGGACGGGCCATTTCCTGTGGATAGCGCTTGGCAAGAAAAAATGTACTCAACGAATCCCATTTTTTTCTCCAAGTGCTTGGCTGCAAAGCAGTTTTTGAAAAACGGCTAGTGGGCCTTACGGCTCCCCCTGCACGGTCAGATGCACGCGTCGGGAGCGAGGGCGCGTGTCGCACTCCACCAGAAACACCTGTTGCCAGGTGCCCAGCACCAGACGGCCTTCCTCCACCGGCACTACCAGCGATGGACCCAGCAGCGTGGCCTGAAGATGAGAGTGGCCGTTATCGTCATGCCAGGTTTGGTGGTGGGCATAGTCTTGGCCTGGGGGGAACAAGCGATCCAGTGCCCGGGGCAAGTCTTCTTGCAAGCCCGGCTCAAACTCAATCGTGCCCACCGCCGCCGTGCTCCCAATCACGAACACCGTCACCGTGCCTTGGCGAATGCCGCTTCGCTGAACCACCTCGGCCACCGCCGGGGTCAAATCGTGCATGGAGCCGTGTCCTCGGGTGCGAAGCTGAATCAGTTCTTGATGGACCTTCACGGCTCTTCTCCTTTGTGGGGAAAAGAAAAAAAAGTCCCAGGCAACCGAAGGTCCCCAAGGACCTCTGGTTCCGGGCAAGAGTTGGTCCTAGACGGTCATGGAGAACAGGGCCAGAAAGTCCGGGTCGTGGGCAAAGGGCCGGAAATCTCCCTCGTGAGCAATCTGCTGTCGCAGCCCCGGTTCCAGCTCCACGGCCTTGCTCAAGTGCCACAACATCGGTTCTTTTTTCCCCAGCAGGCTATAAGCTCGGGCCAGCAGATAGTGCAAGGGGGCCTGAGAAGCCGCTTCGGGATGGTTCTCCAGCAGTTGGAGCAAGGTGGCGACGGCCTGTTGGGATTGCCCTCGTTGGTGCAGAAATTGAGCCCAAGCAAGCTGGATTTCCGGGTTGCTGGGAGCCAGCTCGGCCGCCCGTTGCAGATGCTCTTGAGCCTTGGAGGCCTCGCCCAACTGAGCATGAGCCTGCCCCAGCAGGAAGTTCCACTGGGCCTGAAAACTCCCGGGGGTAACTCGCTGGAGCGTCTCCAGGGCCTGTTGGGGCATGTTGAGTTCCAAATACCCTTGCGCCTGACGGAGCAGGCGTCGGGTGCGTTGGACTTGGGGACTAGCCACGGGCGGCACTCCTCCTCCTGGGGACCCAGCCTGCGGCAAGGCACACCGTAGGCTCTGGCCCTATTGTAATTGCCCCCCAACAGGTGCCCAAGCGTTCACAAGAGAAGTCGTGCCGCAACCGCTGACTTGGCAGCCGGTTGTGTTAACCATCCTTTTTCTGCCGCCTAGGAGACACTTTCCGGTGGGAGAGACAAAACCTAGTTCTGGCTGGCTTGCCAAATCTGGCTCAAGCTCCGGGCAGGCTTGGAGATCTGGAGCAACGGAGCCAGATCGTCAAACACCTCGTCGGTGTGTTGGAGTAGTTCAGGCAGACTTTGGGCCGGAAGCACCTGGGGAAACAGCTCCACCATCATGGGGCACTCAGGCCACTGTTCGTCCCGGGTGGAAGGCAGCAAGGCCGACAAGGCCACGGCCGCTTGTTGCGGGGCCTGAGCTTTGTCTGCTACGGCGAGGTGGACATCCACATGGGAACCGATAAGCTGCGAGGTGGTTTCCGGGAGCTTCCAATGGGCGGTGATTTGGGCTCCCACTTGGGCGTGATCCGTGCCCAGATGCTCTCGCTCCAAGTCGGAGAGTCGCACTTGGCCGCCGTTGCGCTGCTGGAGCAGTTCGGCATACTGGTTGGGAAACTCCTTGGCCAAGATCGGCACCGCCACATCTTGCAACAACGCGGCGGCAAACACTTCGTCGGCGTCGCAAGAGCCCAACTGTCGGGCAATTTCCCGAGCAAAAATGGCCCGACGCAGCGAGTCTTGCCACAAACAACGCAGCTCAAAGGGCCCACAACGCGGATTGGGCATCAGGCTAAACACTGCACTCCAGAGGGCAAAGTTGCGAATGGTGCGAATCCCCACCAGGGTGATGGCTTGACGCACATTAGAGATTTCCCGGGAAAAACCAAAATAAGCCGAATTGACGAACTTCAGCACTTGACTGGCCAGTCCCGGATCCGATTCCACCGGCACGGCAAACTCCGCTGGACCCACATCCGGATCCTGCGACAACCGCAACAAAGTCACCGCACTCTGCGGCAATGCCGGAACGGAAGCACCGTTGAGCAACTGTTGAATGTCCACACTGATTGCTCCCGGCATGCGTCTGCTCCCTCAGCAAGTAGCGTTCGGCCAGTCCAAGAAGGGGAAAATTGCCCTCTGTATCTATCTAGGTTGCAAACCCCTGGGGAGCAAATGTGTTGATCGTTGCCCCTTTCGGGGGAAAAGCCGATTATTCGGCTTTTTTCCGCGGGCTTGGTGTACGAATTTGGAACTTCGCAGCCACTATTTCTGTGGGAAGCACTGCGGTCCACAAGAGTTGAAGCCCGGAAAGGAAAAAACCATGCGCCTGACGCTGCGGACGCTGCTGGCCTATCGGGATCAGGTTTTGGACCCTTCCACGGCAACCCAAATCGCCCAAAAAATCCAGGAAAGCGAATTGGCTTCCGAGTTGATGCAGCGGATTGAGGATGTGGTTCGTCGGCCGCGGCTGGGCAGCCCTGAGCTTCAAGGGCGAGGAATGCGCGTGGATGCCAACACCGTGGCCGAATATCTGGACAATGTGCTCTCCAAGGATCAAGTGGCGGACTTTGAAAAAAGCTGTCTGGAGTCCAAAACCCTTTTGGCCGAAGTGGCCTCTTGCCATCGCATCCTGGCCCACATGCTGGATCAGCCTTTGGAAGTTTCCCCCCAACGGCGCCGGCGGTTATATGAGCTTTGGAGTCGGCGACATCAGTTGACGCGGAGTGATGAAGCCGACTTGGCCCCTGCCCCAGAGGAAACGGCTG
>JAJRRR010000340.1 GCA_024279285.1 Planctomycetota bacterium | reverse complement strand
CAGCAGCACCCCGGCTGCCCCCAAAACTCCAAACCAAGTAAAAAGTTGCCTTTGCATGCCTTAGCTCGGACACGAACCTTCTTGCCCAGGGCCCTTTCGGGCCATCTTACCACCGTTAGGACGCAGCCGCGAACGGAAAAGTTCCCTGGAATCTACTGCTTGCCAAAGATTTCTCGCCTCAGTTGGCCTCTTGTGGGCGCAGAGAGTCCCAAGGTAGGTTGAGGGGGAGGGGGGCGCTCCAATGTTTTAGGGACCTGGAAAAATGAGCACTTCGGACTTGGAGCTCCATCGGCAACGAATGCAGATGGCGTTGCAGCAAGCCCAACGAGCCTTTGAGCAGGAGGAGGTGCCCGTGGGAGCGGTGATTTTTCATCAGGATCGTCTGGTAGCCGCCGCCCACAACCAGCGCGAAACCCTCCGTGATCCTACGGCCCATGCCGAAATGATCGCCATCACCCAAGCAGCCCAAGCCCTGGGCGATTGGCGCCTGCAAGAGTGCACGCTTTATGTAACCTTGGAGCCGTGTGCGATGTGTGCTGGGGCGATTCTCCAGGCCCGGATTCCTACGGTCGTCTATGGAGCTTCAGACCCCAAAGCCGGCGCGGTGGAGAGCTTGTATCGGCTGCTGAGTGACCCGAGGCTGAACCACCGCTGCCAAGTCGTCTCGGGCCTCATGGCCCAACAGTGTGGAGAACTTCTCACGCAGTTTTTCCGTCGACAGCGTGCATTGGGCAAAAAGTAAGCCCACCGACGCTTCGTCTGCTCCTTTTTCCGGAAAAGGCTCCCACACCGGCTAAGGTCGGTCGAGGGTTACCTGGGCCCGGAGGACTTTTTCCACTCGGGCCAGAGTGTCTTGCAGATGGGCCAGGGTGTAACGGTCCAATTTGATCTTGGAGTTGGACAGGACTTTCTCAATCCGATCTTTCAAGTGCCGCAGTTCCAAGGTGGCCAGGCTTTGACAATCTTCCGGAGCCGAACTCTGGCCCAAGGACAATCGGGCCAAGCGGTCCAGATAAGCCCGTTGCAAGTTGCGCCGCACGGAGCTGATGGCCGGTTTGCGCAGGGTGTAGTTTTGACCCGGCTGGATAGATTCCAGTTCGGCAAAGATAGCCTTGGTGAGCCGCTCCAACAGCTCCGCCACCGTGAAGGCGTCCTGATCTGCTGGGAGCTTCAGCTCCGCATCGCACAGCCGCTCCAAGGTCAAAGGACTCAGCAGGCGGTCCAGAATCCGTGTTTGCCACATCAGAATGACCTGATGGACCGGGTAGTCCACCCGATCGCGGACCCGCATGCCCCAGTGGTTCCATCGGGTAGGAGCCAAGAAGTTATAAAGCTGCGGGGGCACTTGGAACGGCTTGTCGCTGAAGACCCCTTCTTCCAGGAGCTTGAGGGCTTGGCGTTGTTTTTCGGCCGGGACAATCACGAACGGAGGTCGGGCCCCTTTGTCCCCCTTGTGGTCCCGGTGCACATACATGCCGCCGATGTAGCGCGAAGCCAAGAACATGGCCCGTCCGTATGTGCCCAGGAGAATCCCAAACCCCCGCCGGGCCTTCTGATACCCTTCGCCCTTGTCCACCAAACGGTCCACCACTTGAGGCAACAGATGGCGGACCAGTTGGGCTTGATGCTGAGCATACTCCACAGGATCCGAACCCAAGTCAAAGCGATTGCTCAACGGGTCCGGGTCCACGCCCCGGGTGTCTTCGTCGGTGGCGTAGTCCAGGCCTGGCTCGCCGCACCGGGAGGCGATTTTTTGCAAATGCGGCACCTCCCCCCAAGTGCCACCGGGAAGCGGTTTGTATCCGTACTCAATGGCCCAATAGTCATACGCACCCAAGGTGGGCGAGAAGTAGTAGCCTTGGGGCTTACCCGGCAAGGCGATGTTGGCTGGCAAGTAGTCCATCACGGAGGCGGACAAACCGTGTTGTGCGGTGTGGGCTTTGTCGTGCAGTTGGGAAAGTTTCAAGTGGGTGCTGGCTTTGAAATTGTGCCGAAGGCCCAAAGTGTGCCCTACCTCGTGCATCACCACTTCTTTAAGCCCCTGCATGATCATTTCTTCCTCTTGGGCTTTGGGGACCGCTCGGGCGGTGATTTTGATGCACAAGGCTCCTAGAGCCAGTTGGCGAGCCATGCCTTGGTGCAAGGTGAACTCCGCACCCAGGCGATGTCCCAACACGGCCCCGTGCTGCCGATAGCTCTCCAGATCCAAGGGCCCTCCGGTCATCGCCGCCACCGAAGCCGGAGTGAACACCTCGTACTCCTCCCGCCAGTACTGGACAAAGTCGGCGTCGAAGATGATGTCGGCGTCCAGAATTTGCCCGGTGGTCGGGTTGACCCGACTGGGCCCCATGGCAAATCCTGCACTGGCCGTGATCCAACGGAAAGTGTTGTAATTGATGTCCTCAGGGTCCCAGTCGGCACTATCGGGCTGCTGGCGCACTTCAATGGCATTGACAAACCCGATGCGTTCAAATGCCTTGTTCCACTCCAGAATCCCGTCTCGAATCGCCTTGCGGTACTTGTAAGGCACGGTTTTTTCCAGCCAGAAGATGATCGGCTTTTTCGGAGGGGACTTTTCCAGAGAGGGGTCCACCTTTTGCAAATCCCAACGGTTGATGTAGCGGATGAACCGGTCTTGATCGCCTTCTTTGGAGAAGTCCTTGATGACGGTCAGGAAATACCCGACACGGTCGTCGGCCAGCCGGGGCTTGTAGCCGGTGTTGGGCAGTCGGCTGATGGAGTAGTGGACATTGACGGTAACGGCTCGGGAGTCGGGCACTGTTTCCAAGCGACGCATGCCGCTGGAGATGTAAGTGGCGGCCACTTCCAGCTCCAGGTTGTCGCGGAAGTTCTTCACCTTGGCCCAACTGGACCGCGAAGCCGAAAAGCTAAAACCGCCCAACACGCGCCCAATCTGAGGCAAATCGGTCATGAACACTTCGTTCAGATCAATGACCATCCCGCCCGAAGGACTGGTGGCCTTGATGGAGAGGCTATAGAGGATGCTATCGGTGTAGGCCAGTTGCACGGCCCGATGCTCTGGGCTGCCTTTTTTGGCCGTAAAGCGGACATTGCGTCGCACCACCTGGATTTTGTTGTCCACTTTGCGGAACTGCCACAGCCAGTCGTCGCCAAATCCCCAGGTCATTCCGCCCAGCACGGGGCCTTCGCCAATGCCTCGGGCAATGGAAATGAGGACGATGAAGTCCTTGTTTAGATCGTTTCGCGTCAGCTCCAAATAGACCCGAGAGCCTTTCTGATGCACCGTAAACAGCCCTCGGGTGGTTTTAGCTCCTGAGATAAGTTTTTCGTAAGCCGACTGGCCGGAGGACTTACCCGATTGGGCCCAGGCCGCTTGGGCACTCACAAGGGCGGCCACCACAATCCCAACCCAAAGCGGGCTCCGTGAGATTTGCACGATCATGATTTCTCACCCAGTACAAGCGGAACAAACATCAAGGCGCAAAAACCGAGGCGAGACCGTGAGGCGTCATAAGTGTTTCGTCAGGGAAAGGGGGAGGGCTTTGTTTTCATTCTGCCCCCTTTACCCAGATGGTGCAACGCTCCCTGGCAGCACAAAACCCCCAGACGGAAAATCTTGCCCAGCCTGCACGGCCAAGGAAAGCACGCCCTGGAACTCAGAAAAGTATAGAATGGAAATCAACCGGACCGTGCTGCATTGGGGATGTACCCCATGTTGGAACCCCAGCAGGCTTCCAATCCCCCAGACTTGCTGCCTGAGCAACTCCTCCAGCGGTTTCCGGTCCTCCAAGGGGCAGTGCACTGGGAACCGCTCCCAGGGCTGGGCTTTAGCGGGGCCGTGTTGTGGCAAGTGCGCAGTGCGGCGGGGAAGTTTTGCTTGAAGCGTCTTCCGCCCTCGGGTCCGCAAGCAGCTCACCTGGCCTGGATCCACGCCGTGCTGGAGCACATCCAGGCCCAAGGAGTGCAAGAGGTGGTGCTTCCGCTGCCCACCCAGGAGGGCCTCCGCTTTGTTGCCTACCAAGGGCAACTGTGGGAGTTGTGGCCTTGGGCCGAAGGAGAAGCCGACTTTCATCAGCGTCCGAGTCTGGCTCGCGTGCAGGCGGCTCTGCACACGCTGGCCCGATTCCACACGGCCAGTAGGACATTTCAACAACCCCCGGTGCACGGCTATCCTCCGGTGATACGACGGCGTTGGGAAGCCCTGCAGCGAATGAACCACCTGGCCCAAGGGCCCCTGAACTGGTCAGCTTGCCCAGCTCAACTGCGCCAAATGTTGCAACGGCTGTGGCACCTGGCCTTGCCCCAAGTCCGACCCCTGCTAGGCCAAGGGCCCAAAATGTTGGCCCTCACCACCCCTTTGGTGCCATGCCTGAGAGATGTGTGGTGGGCGCATGTGTTTTTCCAAGGGGATCGGGTTCGTGCGTTGATAGACTTCAGTGCCATGGGCCTGGATTGCCCCGTGGGGGATGTGGCCCGACTGCTAGGAAGCCTCACCTGGCCCACCCACCCCTGGTGGCAAGCCGGACTGGAAGCCTACACCAGCTTGTGCCCTCTGGCCGACAACCACTGGCAACTGCTCCACTGGCTGGATCGCTCTCTGATCGTGGCGGCTGTGGGGACTTGGGTCCGCAGGCTGTGCGTGCTTGGGGAACCCTTGCCGACAGAAAAGGTGCTGGTGCGACTCTCTTGGCTTGCCAAACGCTTGGAACTGATGAGCGCCGAAGACTTCTAACCCCCGTAGCCGATTAGTCCAACTGCTCCTCACTTTCCCGAATCACCGCCAACACCTCCGCCGGAGTGTCGCACTGGCGCAGTTGGGTCAAGAACTGAGGCTGGGCTAGGAGTCGGGACAATCGGGCCAAAGTGCGCAGATGGCCACGATCATCCACCGAAAGAATTAAAAAGAACAAGTCGGTCAGCATGCCTCGGCTCCCCCCAAACGGCACTCCTTGGATCGTGCGGCCAAAAGCCACAAAGGGCTGTTCCAAAATCTGGGGCAAGGGGCGCCGTGGGTGAAGCAGGGCCACCCCACAGTCCAACGCCGTGGTGTGCAACTGCTCACGCCGCCGCACCGCTTGCTCCATCCGCTCCGGGTCCAAAAGCCATCCGGTTCGTGCGGCCAGTTGGATCATCTGGTGAATCACGGAGTTTTGGCTTCGGGCCTCCAAGGGCACGGCGATGGCCTGTTCGGGGATCAGCTCGCTGAGGGCGATCTCCTCCGACTGGTCCTGGGCCAAGGCACGCTCCATGCGCTCTAGCTCCTCCTCGTCCTCAGTCAGTCCGATCCGCTCCTCCAGCCATTGGTGAATCTCAGGCAGCGAGAACCGCCACCGGCCAGCTACTTTGCGTCCCGGAATCTTGCCACGATTGACCAGCTTCTGCACCTGTTCGGTGCTCAGGTGCAAGTAGCGAGCCAGCCCTTCCAGGTCCAGTGTGTCGGAGCTCATAGGACTAACTCATCCAAGGAGGAGCTTGACGAGAAGCAGAACTTTAGTGTAAGCCCCAGGCTCCCCGATTGCCATTGGCTCCAATAGGGCTTTCTCACGCGGAAGTTCAGGGCTGGCAAGCTGACCAAGAAAGGACTTTCACCGGATTAGGAAGGCTCAATGCCGTAGTGCTGATTCAAGGGGCGTTGGTAGGCGTCCACCTGGCCCGAAAGCACCTCCTCCACTTCCACACGGCGTCCCAGGGTGGCTGATTCCAGAATGGCAAACGCACAGGCCAGATCGCGGAGGCCTTCTTCGCCGCTGGTTTCGGGCTGGCGTTTTTGTTCAATGGCCAGGAGCCAATCAAGCTGATTAAGGGCAAAGCTGTCTTTCAGGCCCAAAGGAAACCAGCGCCGTTTGAGTTCCTCAGGGGCATGTTGGCGGAACAGTTGTTCCAGGTTCTGAGGTGGGCCCTGGTCAAAGTGGACTTCTTCCCCGGTGACTTTTCCGGCGGTGGCATACCAGACGGAGCCTTGGCCCATGCGGGTGGCTCCCCCGTGCCCGGCCCAACTCACACACATGCTGCCCACCACCCCCTGCTCGGTTTGGAAGCTGGCCAGGAAAGTGTCGTCGGCATCGCAAGCAACCTCCTGTTGGAGTTGGCCTTGTTGGTCAACGATCACGCGCTGCGATTCCACGGTGGCCACCTGAGCTACCACCGAGCGGACTTCTCCGGCCACTTGACGAATTTGGTCAAAGAAGTGCACGCCCAGGTCCAGGCTCACGCCACCGCCTTCCAGCTTACGATGTCGCCAAGGGGTTTGGGCCACCACGAGATTGGGTGCCCACCACGCCGCCACATAAGCCAGATAGACCATCTGCAGCTTGCCCAAAGGGCCTCCGGGTCCCAAGGCCCAAGCCAAGTGGCGCGACTGGGCGTTTTGACGAAAGTTTTCAAACACGCCCAACACCAACTCTCGCCGTTGGGCTTCTTGGCACATCCATCGGGCAGCAGCCACAGTCACAGCCAACGGCTTTTGAGTCAACAGGTGTTTGCCATGCTCAAAGGCGACCTGGGCCACCTGATGGTGCAGCCCGTGAACCGTAAAGTCGTTCACCGCGTCAATGGGGGCTTCGGCAATCATGCGCCGATAGTCGGTATAGACCTGCACCTCTACATCGGTTTGAAAGTCCGAGAGGTATTCGTCGCCCACGGCCAAGGGGTCGCCTGGGATGTTGCTCACCGGGGGTCGCTGAGGTGGCCCCTGGCCCCGACGCACATACATCCAGGCATCTTCTTCCCGACGAGCACATAGGGCCGTGATGCGGAAATTGTCCACGCCGGCTTCACGCAGGAGCCGATAGCCCCGCAAGTGAGCTGCCAAAATGCGCCCACAGCCCACAATGCCAATGCGAATCATCGCTAAGAACTCTCCTTGGTCAGTGCCAAAGCTGATTGGGAAAAAGCTGCTGCTTTGGGAAAAGAGCCCCAACTAGTCGTACTCAATCAATGCCCAAGGGCGATAGCGCCGAACTCGCTCCAGCCCTCCTAGCCCTTTCAGAGCGATCAGAAATGCGCACCCGATCACCTGGGCACCACAGCGTTGGACCAACTGGCAGCAGGCTTCCACCGTGCCTCCGGTAGCCAGCAGATCGTCCACCACCAGCACGCGCTGGCCAGGCTCGATGCCGTCAATGTGCACTTCCAGGGAGTCGGTTCCGTATTCCAGTTCGTAGTGGAAGGCGTGGGTGTCAAAGGGGAGTTTTCCGGGCTTGCGGATAGGCACGAACCCGGCTTGAAGCTCCAAGGCCAACGGGGCGGCGAAGATAAATCCTCGGGCTTCGGCCGCAGCAACCACTTCCACTTGGGCATCGCGGTAGCGCCAGGCCATTTGGTCAATGGCCTGGCGAAACGCTTGCGGATGTCGCAGTAAAGGAGTGATGTCCCGAAACAAAATCCCTGGCCGCGGAAAATCCGGCACATCCCGAATGAACTGCTTCAAGTCCAACGCAGTTTCACTCATCGTTCCGCTGCTCCTTGCCCGAAGTGAATCGGTAGCCATTGTGCGGCAGGGAAGGGGAGTTTGGCAAGCAAGAAGTGGGAGACAAGGTGTGTCCGAGGGGCCTTGGCCCTCCTGCCCGATCAGCCCTACAATGAGAACAAACTTGCCCGGGTTGCCCTCAGGGGTGATCTATGAACACCGCCACTTCCGCCTGTCGGCTTAGTCAACTTCGTCCGGGGGAGCAAGGGGAGTTTTTTGCCCAACTGAGCGGCAAGGAGCTGCTGCGGACTCGGGACGGGCGTCCGTACTACCGGGTCAGCTTCCGCGACCGCCATCGGGAAGTCAGCTTTCCCATTTGGCAAGAGTCTCCTTGGTTTGCCATTTGCCAGCGGCAGTGGGAGCCGGGGCAGTTTTACAAGTTGCAGGCGGTGTATCGGGAAACCGAGTTTGGGGGCCAATTGGATCTGCAACAAGTGCGGCCGGTGGGGGAGCAGGATCGGCAACAGGGATTTGATCCGGGCCAATTGGTCCCTGCACCCCCTCAGCCGCCGGAAAAGATTTTTGAACAACTCCGCGATTGGGTCCAACAACAAATCGCCCATCCAGAGCTACAACAACTGGTTCTCAAACTCCTGGATGAGAACCGCCAGCAGTTGCTTTCCCTCCCGGCGGCTTCCCGAGTGCACCATGCCTACCCGGGCGGATGGTTGGAGCATGTCTGGTGCGTGGCCCAAAATGCCCAGTGGCTGGCGGATCGTTTTGGGGCTTTGTATCGCCATCACCCTTATGCTTTGAACCGCGATCTGGTGCTGGCCGGGGCCGTGCTGCACGATATAGGTAAGCTGCGCGAACTGCAATCCGACCCCTCCGGAGCCCAGTACACCGAAGCAGGCCATCTGGTAGGACATGTTCTGCTGGGACGCGATATGGTACGCGAAGCTGCTCAACAGCTGGAGCTGGACCCCCGGTTGCTGTTGCATCTGGAACACATCATCCTGGCCCATCAACGGCTTCCCGAATGGGGTTCGCCCAAACCTCCCATGACCCCCGAAGCGCTGCTGGTCCACTACGCCGACGAGCTGGACGCCCGAATGAGGATTTACATGGACATTCTTCAACAAGACACCTCCTCGGGAGCCTTCACCACCGCTCAGAACATCCTTCGCCATCGCCTTTACAAAGGGGGCCCTGCCTCTGGTCCGGAAAACGATTGACCTTTCTCCCGGAACTCGGTCTTGATTGACTCAACCGGCAAGTTGGTCGTTCAGGGGCTTACTTGTTCAGAGCATGCTTTGCGTCAAACCCGACTTGTCTCTTGGGCCCTGGGACGAAAGGATCCATAATGAAGTACCTTCGCGGTCGTGGAAGAAAAACTCAACTTGTGGAGGAGACCCAACCCAAGTGTTGCAGCATCATCGCAAGCCCCCGAAGCTCAATGCCCAGGAACGAGAGGCCATGCGTCGGGCCGGGCGGTTCAATGCCCAATTGATGGACTTTGTGCGCCAGCATGTACGCCCTGGGATCACCACCGAGGAGATTGATCGGTTGGTTTACGAGTACACGGTGGACCACGGGCATCGTCCGGCTTGCTTGGGGTATCGGGGATTTCCCAAAAGCTGCTGTACGAGCGTCAACGAGGTGGTGTGCCACGGAATTCCTGGCCCTTATGTCCTCCGCGAAGGCGACATCATCAACATTGACCTGACCACGATTGTGGACGGATGGTACGCCGACCAGTCGGAAACCTTTCTGGTGGGAGAAGTGTCCGAGGAAGCCCGACGACTGGTCCAATGTGCTTTTGACTGCATGTGGCTGGGCATCGAAGCGTGTCGACCCGGCGGACGCATCAACGACATCGGACGAGCCATCCAGCAGCACGCCCAAAGCCAAGGCTTCGCTGTGGTCCAGGAATATCAAGGACACGGCATTGGACGGCAGTTTCACCAGCCGCCGGACATCCCTCACTTTCCTCGGCCCCGAAATACCGAACGCCTGGAGCCGGGCGTGTGCTTCACCATTGAGCCGATGATCAACGCCGGGGATTGGCGCACTTGGCTGGATCGTCGGGACGGCTGGACGGTGCGCACCGTGGACGGGAAACTTTCGGCCCAATTTGAACACACCATCCTCCTGACCGAAGAAGGCCCCGAGGTGCTCACCCTCACCCAGCACGGTCCCCAAAAAGGACACCGATTCTAGGCCGCCTGGTGATTTTGTTCCTGGGCGCCCAATTGCCACCACAGGGTGGGGACGGTTTGGCGGTGATCGCCGCAAAAGTAAAAACTCTGCCCTCCACCGCTTACTGTGCGCACCAGCAGCGTCTTCCACGGACGGTAGTAGTAAAGGGGGTGCTCTTTTCCCGGGGGGCCTTGCCGGTACTGCTGGGGCACCGGCACCAGATCAAACACCGCCGTGGTGAAGTGCCGAATGTGTTGGCCTTCCTGGGCGGCGATGTTTCGGGCCATGCTGAGGGCTTTGAGGAAAACTTCCGGACCTGTGACGGCTGTGCCCAGGTTCAAGTACACCCCACCCTCCAGATGACGCACGGTGTGGGCAAAGATCAAAAAGTCCCGATAGGAACACTCGCCTAAGGCTCGTCCGCAGCAGTTGGGATGGGCATGAATGATGTCGCTTCCGATGGAGACATGGCAGGTCAGGGGAATGCCGTGCTGGTAGCAGGCTGCGGCCAAGGAAAGCTCGGCATGGGGGAGGCGCTGTTCCAGCACGCTGCGGCCCACCGCCTCGCCCAGTCCTTCCCCGCGTCGGGCCCCCTGGCGGATAATCTGGTTCAAGCGGCTGGTTTGTTCCCAAAGCCCAAACTGCCCTTGAGCGATCCACCGGGCCACATCCTCGCTGGTCCCCCCGACCAAGGCCAGCTCAAAGTCGTGAATCAGCACCGAGCCGTTGCCAGCCACATGGGTGATCCAGCCACGACGGACCAGATCTATCAAAAAGCGACTCAGGCCCAGCTTGATCGGGTGTCCGCCCATCATGAGCACCACAGGACGGTTTTCTGCTCGGGCCTGAAGGATGGCCTGTACCAACTCCGACCACCCCGGTGCTTGAAAAGGTTGCTTGGGTGGCTCCAGCGGCCACACGGCTTGAGCCAACAACTGATGCCCCCGACGCTCCACAGGGAGCAGCCTCACTTGGGTCGGATCCAACTGCGAATACCGCGACAACTTTCCCTCCGCACGGATCTTGCGGCTGCTAGCAACGCTGGGAACTGCTCTTTTCCCTGAAACGGAGCAGGCAGTATAAACCAAATCTGCCTCAGGGCTCCATGCAGATTCTTCGTCCTTCCAGCAGTCCTTGGCAGAGGTGGTTCATGCCCTCGGTGGAGTTGCAAGGCCCGATTGCCGTCTTGGGCGATTTGATTTTGGACCACTATGTTTGGGGCACGGCAGGCCGGGTCAGTCAAGAGGCTCCCGTGCTCGTGCTCCATCAGCAGCAAGAAGAATACCGCCCGGGAGGAGCCGCCAGTGTGGCCTTTTTGCTGCGTGGGCTGGGAGCCCAAGTGCAACTGCTCGGACTCACCGGCTCGGATCCCCAACGCGAAGTGCTGCTGGAGCTTTTGCACAAGCAGGGGATTGACTTCCAAGGGGTGTTGGCCGATCCAGAGCGTCCTACCACGATCAAGCATCGCTTCCTGGGCATGGCTGCCGGACGGCATCGGCAGCAGATTCTGCGTGTGGACCGCGAGAGCACCCAACCCTTGTCGGCTCAGTTGCAGGAGGAGTTGGCCGTTCGGGTGCAGGAGTGTTTGGAGCAGGCTCGGGTGCTTTTG
>JAJRRR010000339.1 GCA_024279285.1 Planctomycetota bacterium | reverse complement strand
GTGACCCAGCCTCATCAGCAACCCATACGCCACCATTCTTATTCAGGCGTTGCTGACTTCCACGCGCGTTGCCCAGGAAGCGATCCACTTGGTTGATGCCGGACTTGGCCAGCACTCCGAGCAACTGGCGGCCGATTTCGGCCAAGGTGAGTTTCGAAGCGCGGACGGCGGCCAAGGCCAGGTGGGTGAGGATTTTGGCTTGGCTTGCTCGCAGGGAAACCTCCAGCAAGGGCAACAGCCAGGGAAGCATCCACGCGCTCCATGGCGGTCTCCTCCTTGGGGTATGCGACTTGTGAAGGAAAAACTTTTTGCAAGTGCATACCAAAAAACCAGTTGGAGGGGACCGCCAGTTTTGTGTGCAGTGGGGGAAAAGTGAGGATAGGTCAGGCCCCTCTGCCAATTGACGGATCGGCCTTGGGGGGGTAAAAGTAAGGTTTTGGGCGGTTTGTGGAGCACGAGTCCCTGGGTTGTCGTGGCACAAGGAGGAAGCAAGCCGTGGGAATCAGTGAGCGCAAACGCGAGCTTCGCCGTCGTCGGCATCGTCGGGAAAAGCTCAAGCGGCTCTATCGCAAGTTCCAAAGCGCCACCACGGACCAGGAGCGAGAACAGATCATAGAAAAAGTGCGCAAGCTCACCCCCGGCTGGCTGGATGTGCTGCGCAACTGGGGCGTGGAAAGCCCCTTTTGAACTCCCCGCCCCGGCAGTACTCGCTGGTGAAGCCGTCGCTGAGGACTGCTTTAACTCTGGAAGTTAGCATCGGAAGGCGGGCCTTGGGCTGCTGCCACCGAAGTGGGTGCTGTGGAACGCACCAGAGCCGCAGGTGGCTCCTGCCCAATCATCCGATAAAACTCCACCCCATCTAACACTTCCCGCTCTAGCAGTCGGGCGGTGACTTGCTCTAGCTGCTCTCGGTGCTGGACCAGCATGTCTCGAGCTTCGCCGTACAGCCGATCCAGAAGCTCCTTGACCTCCTGGTCAATCAAAGCAGCGGTTTGCTCCGAGCAGTCGCGCACCGGGAAGCCATCCTGGCCCAAGAACTGGCCTTCCCGGCGTCCGCAGTGCATCAGGCCCACCTGACGACTCATACCAAAGAGGGCAACCATTTGTCGAGCCATGGCAGTGGCCTTTTCCAGATCGTTTTCGGCTCCGGTGCTCACTTCGCCAAAGACCACCTCCTCGGCTGCCCGACCTCCTAGCAAAGAACGAATCCGCGAAAGCAGCTCGGTTTGAGTGAGCAAAAACTGGTCTTCCTCGGGCAACTGGAGTGTGTAGCCCAAGGCAGCCCGTCCTCGGGGAATGATGCTGATTTTGTGCACCGGATCGGCCTGAGGACTATAGGCGGCCACCAAGGCGTGGCCGGTTTCGTGATAAGCCACACGGCGTTTTTCTTCTTCGTCCAGTCGTCGGCTGCGTCGCTGGGGTCCTGCAATGACTTTTTCCACGGCTTCTTCCAGATCGCGTTGGGTAATCACAGGGCTTTTGCGTCGGGCGGCCAGCAGGGCGGCTTCGTTCATCACATTGGCCAGTTCCGCACCGGCAAACCCTGGGGTGGCCTGGGCCAGCTTGCGCAAGTTGACATCTTCGGCCAGAGGCTTGTTGCGCGCATGGACCCGAAGAATCGCTTCCCGACCGTCCAGATCGGGCAGGTCCACCACCACTTGGCGGTCGAACCGGCCTGGGCGCAAGAGGGCCCGATCCAGAATCTCCGGCCGGTTGGTGGCAGCCAGGATGATCACGCCCGTGTTGGGTTCAAACCCGTCCATTTCCACCAGCAGGGCGTTGAGGGTTTGTTCGCGTTCGTCGTTGGCCACACCCATGCCCACGCTCCGCTGGCGTCCGATGGCGTCAATTTCGTCGATGAACACGATGCAAGGGGCGTGTTTTTTGGCTTGATCGAACAGGTCCCGAACCCGAGCCGCCCCCACCCCAACGAACATCTCCACAAAGTCGCTTCCGCTGATGGAGAAAAACGGCACGCCGGCTTCACCGGCCACGGCTCGGGCAAGGAGGGTTTTTCCGGTTCCCGGAGGGCCGACCAGAAGCACCCCTTTGGGAATCACCGCTCCCAGCCGAGTGAAGCGTTGGGGGTTCTTGAGAAACTCGATCACTTCTTGCAGCTCTTGCTTGGCTTCTTCGCACCCGGCCACATCTTCCATCGTCACGCCGGTGTCTTGGTCCACGATCAGCTTGGCCCGAGAACGACCGATATTCATCAGCGCCTGTCCCGGGCCTCCCATGCGACGCACCAAAAACACCCAAAGCCCTACCATCAAAGCGATGGGCAACATCCAACCGAAAAGGATCTGCGTGAAAATCGGCGTGCGCACCCGTTCATACCGCACCCCGGCTGCATCCAGTTGCTCCACCAGCTTGCGGTCCTCCTCCATCCGCACGGTGGAAAAAAGGAATTCCCGAGGCGAAGTGGCCTTGGCTTGGGAAGTTTGGTTGGCAGAGGGTTTCGCTTTTTTCACACCCGTCTTGAGCCTGATGCGCCCTGTGATCACATGGTCCCGAATCTGGCACTCCACCACCTCTCCTTGCTTCAAGTGCTGTTTGAACTGGCTGTAGGGAATGGTGCGCACGGAGACCACATACCACATGTCCTGCCACAGCCACAGCAGGAACAAGGCCACGGCGACATAGAAGAGAGTGAATTTCCACGGAGGGGTGGGTTCTTCGGTGCGTCGTGTGGGAGAGCCAGGTCCCAAAGGAGGACGCTGCCGGTCGGGGGCCCGCCGCTTGGACGAAGAAGTGCGTTTTCCGGTCATAGTCCAGTCCTGTTTGCCAGAGTTCACACCCACTTGGAACACAGCCGTTTTGACAGGAACGGAAAATGCCAACTGAGAGGGAGCAAATGTCATGCCCGGATGCGCACAAAATATACCTCGCAAATCTCTCCTCTCGGGTCGCAGACCGGAGGAACAAAGCTCGGATCGCCTCCTGTAGATCAGGATTTGGAGCGTCGGGATGACCCGAAGCCTAGAGTCCAGAAGCCCTTAAGCACCAAAATGGCAGTTCCACTTGGTAAATTCGCTCCTGGAAGACGCCCACAGGTGTGATTGTCCAGGTCCTTGACCCCCTGGAAAGGGGTAACTTACACTCGCAACTTTGGGGCTTTGAGGAAGTCGTCCCCGGGGACGGTCAGTCTCGGGTGCCAGGGAACCGGTAGTGCCACTTGTTTTCCAAAGCCAGGAGAGGGTTCGTGCCAGGAACATGCGTAGTAGGACTCCAATGGGGCGATGAGGCCAAAGGGAAGATCGTCGACTTGCTGACCCGACCCGGCCACATCGTCGTTCGCTACCAGGGGGGAGCCAACGCCGGCCACACCGTGGTAGTCCAAGGGCAAACTTACAAACTTTCCCTGGTCCCCAGTGGGATTTTGCGCCCTGGGGTGGAGTGCGTGATCACAGGCGGAGTGGTCGTAGATCCGGGCATCCTGCTGCAAGAAATCCGGGAGCTGCAAACTCGCGGGGTGGAAGTGCAGGGACGGCTTCGGGTCAGCGATCGGGCCCATGTCATCTTCCCCTGGCATGTGGAAGAAGATCGCATCTTCGGTCAACGGGCCTCGGAAGAAGGAGAAGCCATCGGCACCACGCTGCGGGGGATAGGGCCCTGTTATCGGGACAAGGTGGGCCGTTATTTTGCGGTGCGGATGGGCGATCTGTTGCGGCCAGGGGTGGAAGAAAGAATCCTGCGCATCGCCGAGGAAAAAAACCGCGCCCTGCAAGCTCGTGATCCTAGCTTCCAACCCCTGGACGGTCAGGCCATCGCCCAGCAGTATCGCCAATGGGCGGAGCAACTGCGACCCTTTGTGAGCGACACCACCGAGTTTCTCCTCTCTGCCTTGGAACAGGGGCGTCAGGTGTTGTTTGAAGGGGCTCAAGGGTCGCTTCTGGATGTGGACCACGGCACCTTTCCCTTTGTCACCAGTAGTAACAGCTCTGCTTTGGGAGTGTGTGCGGGTGCAGGAGTGCCGGGAAAGTTTATCACGCAGATTATCGGCGTGGCCAAGGCTTACACCACCCGGGTGGGTGGAGGTCCCTTTCCCACTGAACAAAACAATCCCATCGGAGAACACCTTCGGGAGCGTGGGCGGGAATACGGCACGGTGACCCGACGCCCCCGACGATGCGGCTGGTTTGACGCCGTGGCAGTGCGCTACGCGGCCCGGGTCAGCGGGGTGGATGTGCTGGCATTGACGCTTCTGGATGTTCTGTCAGGACTGCCGGAAGTGAAAATTTGCACGGGCTATCGGATCGGAGGAGAGTTGACCAACTCGTTTCCCAGCCATGCTGAGGATTTGGCCCGGGCCGAGCCGGTGTACGAGACCCTCCCCGGATGGCAACAACCCATTGACCACATCCGCCAAGTGGAGCATCTGCCCCGGGAAGCCCGAGCCTATGTGGACCGGATCGGCGAGCTGATCGAACGACCCGTGGAAGTGATCTCTGTTGGCCCAGACCGCTCCCAAACCATGTTCCTCCACGCCTCCCAAAAGCAGTCGGCCTGAAGGCAGCTTGCTCCCTGGTGGGCTGAGGTAGGAATCGGCCCGAGGGATGGTTTATACTGAATCCCACACCCATCCCTAGGTGCACGAGCAAGGGGTTTGAAGGTGTCTGCCACTTTGCAATGCGTGCCCCAAGAACTGGCTGAAGTGCCTCGAACCAGGTGGCCTCGCCACATTGCCATCATCATGGACGGCAATGGCCGCTGGGCCCGAAGACGAAAGCTCCCCCGTATTGAAGGCCACCGTCGGGGAGTGGCTACCGTGCGCCGGGTCACCGAACAGTGTGCCCGATTGGGTATCCAGCAACTGACCCTCTATTGCCTCTCCAGCGAAAACTGGAAGCGGCCTCCGGAGGAGCTGGAGTTCCTCATGCAATTGCTCCAGCAATATCTCATTGAAGAACGACGCCGCATCCTGGAGGAAAACATCCGCCTGACGATGATCGGTCGCCGCCAGGGACTTCCCCAGGAAGTGCTCCGGGAACTGGATCGCACTGTAGAAATGAGCCAACACAACACCGGCATGGTGCTGTGCCTGGCCATCAACTACGGAGGCCGCTGCGAACTGGTAGACGCCGTGCGACGCATTGCCCAAGCGGTCCAGTCGGGCCAGCTCCAACCGGAACAAATTGACGAACAACTCATCGCCCACCACCTCTACACGGCCCAAATGCCTGATCCAGATCTGGTGATCCGCACTGCCGGAGAGATGCGGGTGAGCAACTTTTTGCTCTGGCAGATCAGCTATGCGGAGTTTTGGACCACACCGCGTTGCTGGCCGGAGTTTCAACTGAGCGACTTGCACCAGGCGATTCGGGACTTTGCTTCCCGAGAACGGCGTTTTGGGGGCTTGGGTGCCCAGGAGTCGGAGCCGTGGTCTCCCCAGGCCGAACAACTGCCAGCCCACTCCGACTCCCCACGCGGATAACCCCCCGGCGCTCCCTCCTGGCGAAACGCACCCGAAACCGGAAGAAACTCTTTGTGGCTTTTTGACAAAATGCTTCGCTACCGTTTAACGCTAGGTCCGTTGTTGATCGCGGCATTGGCAGCGGCTGCTGCGGCCGAAGCGTGGTGGGTGCCGGTGGGAGCTGTGGTTGTCCCCTTGGGCGCGATTCTTGGCGGCTGGGGAGCCCGGGAAACCAGCCACTTGCTCCAACAGCAGTCTTTCCGTCCGGACCCTCGCTGGTCGGCCATGGCTGCGGCCTTGGTGATAGCCTCTCCGGCAGTGGCAAGTTGTCCTTGGTGGATGGTGGATTCGGTTCTGGCATTGACCGGAGGAGCTGCGGCAGCGCTGGCACTGACATGGCTTCGGGCAGTGCTGAGATTTCGCCCCCAAGGCCAAAGCACCGCAGCCCTGTTGGGCGAGGTGTTCGTGGTGGTGTATGTAGGCGGCATGCTGGGCGCCTTGGTGGCTTTGCGTTGGAGTGGACCACGGCCGAGGTTTGACTGGGGAGTGCCGCTGCTGCTGACCACCGTGGCGGTGGTCAAGTCGGCCGACATTGGGGCGTTCACATTGGGACGCCTCTGGGGCAAGCACCCGCTGGCTCCTCAACTCAGCCCGGGAAAAACCTGGGAAGGCGCCCTGGGGGGATTGGCCGCTGCTTTGGCTGTCAGTTGGGCTTGCTGGCAATGGCTGTTGCCTGCCGCCTGGCCCGGCACGAGCTGTCCTTGGGCTCCGTGGATGTTTGGAGGGCTGATGTTTGTCAGTGGGCTGGTGGGTGATTTGCTGGAGTCGGTGTTGAAACGCGACGCAGGACAAAAAGACTCCGGCCAAAGCGTTCCGGGATTCGGCGGAGTGATGGACTTGCTGGATTCGCTCCTGATGGCCGCCCCGGTTAGTGTGATGTTCTTCCGAGTTGCTGCAGGAGGATAACGGATCAAATTCGGAAGCGAACTGGCCGGGAACTTTTGCAAGAAGCACTGAGTTTGCCCCAAAAAATCCGCTCCCGCTCTGCTTTGTTCCTACTCCGCTCATCCATGCAGGGTGGGAGTGGGGGGAGGAGTTCACGGGGTTGATTCTTCTGGAGCCGGGGGGAGTTCGGTGGGGAGTTCTGCCGACGGCAGGGGCAAACGCACCCGCAACAGTGTCCCTTGCCCGGGTCGGCTCACGATCTCCAGCTTTCCCCCCAGCAGTTCAGCTCGTTCCCGCATGCTTCGCAGCCCGTGTCCTCCGCTTCCACCTCGGGCCGGATCAAACCCTCGCCCCCAATCCTGAACCTGCACCAACAACTCCTCTCCTTGCTGGAGCAACTGCACCAACACGCGTTTGCTTCCACTGTGCTTGGCGACATTGTTAAGAGCTTCTTGCACGATGCGGAAAATGGCAGTTTCCATGGCCGGGGGCAAACGGTCCACTTGCAAACGGTGCTCAAACCGCGCCTGGGCAGCCAGCGTGGGATGCTCGTGGATCAAGTAGCCAATGGCCGCCACAATCCCCTGATCGTCCAGCACCGGAGGACGCAACCCGGAAATCAACTGCCGCGCCTCCACCACCGCAGTGCGCATCAGTTGGAACACCTCTTGGAGCTGTTTTTGAGAGGGCTCGTCCAACTGGCGTCGGGCAGCCCAGGCCTCCAAGTGCATCAAAGCCCCGGTAATGTAGGGAATCAGACTATCGTGGATTTCGTAGCTGACCAGTTTGCGGTCTTCTTCTAGTTGTTCCAAAGCCCGGCGAAGGGAGCGTTCCACCTGTTCGCGTCGGGCCACTTCGCGCTGGAGGCGACGCACGGTGTTTTGCAACTCTGCCGTGCGTTGTTGGACCAAGCGCTCGGCTTCATCGCGCGAGCGGCGCAGTTGTTCTTCGGCCTGTTTGCGCGCCGTGACATCAAACAGGGTGCCTTCCAGATATTGCAGGTTGCCCTGTTCGTCATAGACCCCTTGGCCGTGTTCCTCTATCCATCGCCAAGAGCCGTCACGGTGGCGAATGCGATACAGAAGCTCAAAAGGCTGGTGCTGTGCCACACAGCGGTCCACCTCCTGAGGAATCCATGCGGCGTCCTCCGGGTGGTACAAGTCCACAAAGGAGATGCGATCCTGGAGAAAATCTTCGGCCGGATAGCCGGTCAGGCGTTCCACCGCGTCGTTGAGGAACAGCATGGAGTATCGGGCATCGTTTTTGCACAGATAGACCACCCCGGGGATGTTTTCGGCCAGAGTGCGGAACTTGCGTTCGCTTTCTCGCAGGCGGCGTTCGGCCTCTTTGCGCTGGGAGATGTCCAGCACCATGGCCACACCCATCATCGGCTCTTGCTCAAACGCCGCCACTCCGCCCAGCACGGCCACCCGCGAGCCGTCGCGGCGAAGCAAATCCGTCTCCACCAGTTGACTGACCCCTTTTTGCTTCAATTGGGTAGCGATCTGTTGGGTCAGCGTTTCGGCTTCGGCAGGCAGGAATTGGCTGATGTGTAGATCCTGCCGGTCAAACTCCTGACGCGTGTAGCCCACTATGCGCAAAAACTCATCGTTGGCTTCGGTGAGGAACCCCCGATGGTCCCAGAAAAAAGTGCCCACAATGTTGGAATCCAGCATGCGCTGCAATCGGAGCTGGTTGCGGTGGAGGGTTTCTTCGCTTTGTTTTCGGGACAAGGCGGCGGCAAAGATTTGAGCGGTGACTTTCAGCAGTGTGATGGTTTCCTCACTCAGTTGCAGAGCGTGCTTGATGGTGTGAACGCCCATGATTCCCATCCATTGCCGCCCCGCCATCATCGGAACCGCCAGAAAAGATCGCGCTCCCAAGGTGAGGAAAATCTCGCGTTCGGCTTGGGCTTCCGAGGGTAAATCATCCACGCCGGTCACATACACGACCCGACCGGCACGCATCATTTGGGTGAACCAACTGTAGGGAAGCAAAGAGAACCCCTGGTACCGATCTTTCAAGGCAACTGCCCCGGGAGCAGTCCATTCGTAGGGCACATCAATCGTGGTGCCGTCTTCGCGCAGCACGGCCACAAAGGCCCGATCGGTGCCGGTGAATCGGGCCACTCGGGCCAGAGCGGTCTGGATGCCCTGATCAATGTTTTGCCAGTCCCGAGCTACAAAATCGGCCGAAATGGAAGTCACCAGGCGTTCAAAACCCAAGCGAAATCGCAGCTCTTGCTCGGTGCGCACTTCGCGCGAAATATCGCTCAGCACACCCACCGCTCCCAGGATCTGCCCTTGGGGACCAAGCAAGGGATGAAAACTCCCCTCGTAGTGCGAAGGGCCTCGGGAGTCAAAAAATTGCTCGTGTTCCACACGCACCGGCGTCCCTTGCAAGGCTCTCTGGATATGAACCAGCCAACTGGGCGGTTGGGTGCGGAAAATCTGGCCCAACGGCGCCCCCAGCACCTGGCCGGCCGTGATGCCCGTGAGAAGCTCCATCCCGCGGCTCCACACCAAACATCGTCCATGCACATCAATAGCCACAATTCCGTCCCGAACATTCTCCAACACCGCCGCACACAGTCCCGGTAAGGCGATCTGCCCGGCCGGACCTGGCAAACCAAACACTCCCCACTCCAATCCAGAATCTGTCGCCGACAAATGAGAACGACTCATGCCAAGTGCCCTTTGCCATGCGTGCCTGCACTCATTGTGCGAAATGCACCCAGCGATGATAAGGCCGATTGGCCAATGCAGAGCACGGAGGATTCCAGGGACGCGGTTCCCTCAGACCACAAACCGACCGGGATTCAGCACCCCCTGGGGGTCAAAGGCCCGGATGACCTTGCGCATCAATTCCGCTCCAGGTGGAGAGCCGTCCCAATGCAACTGAGCGGTTCGCTCCACCCCTTCCTGGCAGCAGAGCACCACGGCCGTGCCTTGGCCCTCTTGAGCCAAGGGCTGCAAGTGGCGAATCACCAACCCGGACACCTCTCCCGGAGCCAGTCCCTGCAGATGGGCCAGCACCCCTCCGGTGCCTGCATGGGCAACCACCGAAGCCTCGGGCACATGGGCCAGCAACTGCTGCACATAGCCCACCACATGCGAAGGCAACAGGGTGGCCTGGATCGTTGCCGGACCATGACGAACCAGGGGAAAGTCCACCAATCGGGACCACAAGGGTTCTTGCTGCTCCGGGGGCAAGCTGACTTGCTCGGCAGCTTGGCTTTCCCAATTTCGGCCAAGCTCTTGACTCATCCATTGCACTTCTTCCGTGGTCCCTTCCAGCACCACGATCAAGGTGGCCACCGCAGGGGAGGAAAACTTGGGCAATTCCAACTGCTCCCTGGCCGATCCGGCAACCAGCTCCACCGCCACCGGTTGCACCACGGAGGTGTTGAGTTCCTGGAGCACTTCTTCGGCTTGCTGCCAGGAGGCCAATGCCCGAACCAGAATGGCCCGAGCAGGGGGACGCGGCGGGACTTTGAGTGTGACTTGGGTCACCACGCCCACTCGTCCCCAGGAGCCGGTTAAAAGTTTGCAAAAGTCATATCCGGCCACATTTTTGACCACGCGGCCTCCGCCATGAAAAACCCTTCCCAGGCAGTCCACCGCCTCCACGCCCAACACATAATCGCGCCAACTGCCATAGCCGAGTCGTCGTGGTCCGCTGATGGCCACCGCCAGGCTGCCGCCCACCGTGGCCCGATCCGCCCCCGGCACATCCACCGGCAAATGCTGCCCATGCAGGGTCAACTGACGCTGAAGCTGGGCCACGGTGATGCCGGCTTGGACGGTGATGGTCATGTCTTCCCAGGGGTACTCCACCACGCGGTTCAGTTCCGAAGTGCGGAGCACCACGCCTGGCTTTTGCGGAGGTAGGCCCCAGTGCTGTTTGGTTCCTCCGCCCCAAGGATAAACCGCCTGGCCCGACTCAGCCGCGCGGCGGATTATTTGGGCCAGTTGCTCGGTGTTTTGCGGGACAAGTTCTTTGTGGGCAGGGAGCAGTTGAGCTGGTTCGGACATCGCACACCCATCAGCAAAAGAGCACGGCTGAGGGTTTTTTGTAGCCGATCCTCTCCCCCGGCGACAAGAGCCCCCTAAGGCTGACCCATCCTCACTTTTCAATAATCTCCCTCACGGCTTCGCTTAGGGCCAAGAGCAAGGCCGAAAACGCCCGAGCTGGAAAGACTCGCACCCGGTCCCAAACCACCCGGCCCACCCCAAAGGCACTCATCGCCTCACGCGAGCCGGAACTGGACCGTGTTCTCAGGCTCCTCAGGTAATAAGGCTCCAACGCCCGGTGGCCCGAGCCCAGCAGCAACAGTGTGGAAATGGCCCAGCAGGTGGACGACAGATGGGCTCCCAGGCACCGTGGCCCAGTCTCTCAGCTACCCCCGCCACCAGCCCGATCAGCGGCAAACAACCACCTCCAGATATGAACGACTTTCTACGCACACAAGCGTCCTATGCGCCACCTTCCTTATCAGGCGTCGCTGACTTCCACGCGCGTTGCCCAGGAAGCGATCCACTTGGTTGATGCCGGACTTGGCCATCACTCCGAGCAACTGGCGACCGATTTCGGCCAAGGTGAGTTTCGAAACGC
>JAJRRR010000338.1 GCA_024279285.1 Planctomycetota bacterium | reverse complement strand
GGCCAGATGATGAGCCAACAGGTGAGCCAGCCCACTGGCGCGCATTGCTTCGGCCAGGGCCAACCCTCCCCCAAACAACAGCAACACGCCCCAGGGAAGCCGTTGCGTGTCGGTCCATTGCAGCAAGGTTTTTCGCCCGGGTTGGGCGCTAGGGATGCAAAAAGCCACGGTGGCCAAGGCCAGGGCAACCACGGCATCATCTACCCAAGGAGGCCCTCCGGAAGCTGGGCGTCCCAGTCCCAACCATGCTGCCCAACCCCAGCCTCGGACCGGCTCCCGCAACACCCATAGCAGCGCCGTGGTGGCAAACAACACGGCAGCAGCTTTTTCGTCGCGTGACATAGGTCCCAGCTTCTGATAGGCCCGAGCCAACGCGGCTCGGCCACCCCAAAGCGACTCCCGGGGCACCACAAACACCCCCCGGGTAAGCAACCACCAACAAAACCCGGCCATCAGACCAAACACCGGCACGCCCAAGACCATCCATGCGGCAAACGACACATCGGGGGCTTCAGGCCAGCGACTTTCGTAAAAGGCCAAAAAAGCCACATTGGGCGGCGTGCCCACCTTGGTAGTAATCCCGCCTATACTGGCTCCATAAGCAATGGCCAACATGAGTGCCGGAGGGAGCTGGGCAGTGTTTGGACCGCGGCGAGCAAGGCGGTCTTCAGGCTCTTCGGGGGCGAGGGTTCCCAAGACACTCAGAGCGATGGGCAGAAGCATCATCGTAGTGGCCGTGTTGGACAGCCACATGCTCAGAGCAGCCGAAGCCAGTAAAAACCCCAGCACAATCCGATGAGGGCAGTCGCCCAGGGCCCAAAGTATCCGCAACGCCAGCCGCCGGTGCAGCCCGCTTTCTTCTACGGCCAAAGCCAGCAAAAAACCGCCCAAGAACAAAAAGATGCTGCTGGAGGTATAGCTTTGGGCCACCTGAGCCACCGGCTGCACTTTGCTCAGCGGCAACAGCACCAAAGGGAGCAAAGCCGTCGCGGCCAACGGCACGGCTTCGCTGACCCACCACCAAGCCATCCACACCATCACTGCGGCGGTGGACCACAAGGGGGCCTGCTCCGGATTCCTCCAGGCCCCGAGCCAGCAGAGGGTTCCCAATCCAGGACCCAACAGCACCACCGCCATGCGCTTCCATGCACCCGAGCCTTTCATCCTCCCAGCTCCTACCGGGCGGTTTCAAAACTTCCCTGAATGACTACGGTCAAGGAGCCTTCGTTGTCGGCAGGGTTGGAGTCATACATGCGCAAAAACAGCCGTCCTGGTTCCCGAGGCACAAACGAGAGTCGGCTTCCCACTAAAAACGGTTTCTGTTTTTTGGGGTCCTTGCTGGCCACGATGCCCACCAATGCCCCCAGGTTGAAGTCCCGAAGCTCCTTGGGAATGGCGATGCCATCAGGTCCCACTTGATGCTGCATGCGCACCACCCAACTTCCCCGGGCCAGAATAGTCACGGGCTTGCCGGGCTGAAGGATCACTCCAGTGTCCTGCCATCCTTGATCGGCCCGAATCGTCACCTGAACCCGCTTGGCCGTGGCCATCTGAGCCCGAATCCGACGCACGGCTTCTACGGCAGGGGGATATTTGGGCAAAAGGCGCAAAATGGACTCATACACTTCCAGAGCCTGATCCCACTTGCGCTGTTTTTCGTACTGGGCTCCCAGTTTTTCGGCTTTGGCCAGGAATTCGCGGAAGATTTCCACGAGCCGGGGATCGGTGGGACGAGGCGGAGGGGGCTCTTTTTTGCTGGAGCGGGCCGGGGGACGGCGTCGGGGGCCAGGGCGCTGGGCCCCTAGCTCCCCAAGACTCCACAATCCCCACACCAACACCAACACCGACAGCCAACCTGGTGCATGCATGCGGCTCATGGTCCAAGCTCCCTGAGAAGAATCTCTGTTCCGCATCCGGAGGGGAATTGCCCTTGTTGACTCGAGGCTTTGCTGCTTAGTGTACTCCCGCTGGACTGGCTTAGCCAAATGCTTTCCCCCACTTGTTCTGACCCCTAACTGCTCAACGCAGCCTTGAGACAATGTCCCCTTTGTCTGAGCCCTCCTTGTCGGACGAGTTTCGCCCTCCTTGGTGGCTGAAGCTTGGTGTGTGGACCGTGGCTGCCACCCTGCTAGCTATAGAGTTCCACCAAGGGGTGTTTCGCCGAGAAAACGACTACCGCTGGCACATAGTTCAGGGCCAGCACTTTCTGGCCCGCCGTCCCGAACGGATCACGGGGGACTGGTATCCCCTGGGGCGGATTGCCTGGGACGGCGTGGTGGCTTTGCTCCCTTATCGGCTGGGGCGAGGGATGATGTTCCTGCTGGGCGTGGGAGCGTTGGTAGGGGCACTGGCCCTTTGGGCCCCGGCTGCCGGTTTTCCCACTCTGAGAAGCCAGCGAACCCAAACCGCTGCCTGGCTGAGTGTGCTGGCCGCTGCGGTGCTCATCCAGCGGGATTTGGACGAATGCGGACTTCAGTTGTTCCTGTTGGGTCTGTTGAGTTTGGCTTTGTGGTTGCATCTGCGAGGCAAGGTTTGGGGCACCGGTGCGGCTCTGGCGGCTGCTGCTAGCTACAAGTCTACGCCGCTTGTGTTTCTGCCCTATCTGATTTGGAAACGGCAGTGGTGCACGGCCTGGTGGATGGTGGTGTTTTTGCTGGTGTGGAACTTGCTTCCGGCGGCATATTGGGGCTGGGAGGCCACTTGGAAGTTTCATCGTCGTTGGTGGGATCGGGCACTGGCTCAGGCCCGGCTGGAAGACCCTTCGCGCAACGCCGTGGAGCCGCCCAATGTGCGCAACCAAGCTCTCAGCGTAGCCCTGGCCCGATTGCTCCAAACCTACCCCCCAGGCAGCCCGCTGCACTTGGACCATCCAGCTTTCTTCCAATGGGGCGGATTTGATCCTCGCTCGGCCGCCTGGGCAGTGAAACTTCTGCTTGGGGCTTTGGCTTTGCTGGTAGCTTGGAAGTTCCGGCCTTGGCCCCAGACTGGTTTTGGGGAAGTGCGTTGGGCTGACGAATGGGCCGTGGTAAGTGGTCTGTGTGCGCTCCTTTCGCCCCTGTGCTGGAAACATCATTTGGTGCTGATTGTTCCGGGATTTTATCTGCTGACTTTAGAAGTGCTTCACAAAAGGACGGCTGGGCGCAGGGCCGTGGCTTGGCTGCTGGTGTTATCCGCAGGGCTGATGCTGTTGCCGGGCCGGGCCCTTTGGGGACAAGAACTGGCGCTGGTTTGGGTCTCCTACAAACCCTACACTTGGGCGGCCCTCATCATTGTGTTGACCTTGCTGGTTCGGATGCCTGAGGTTAGACCCAACTCCACTTCCTTGCTCGCTGAAAACTCGTCACCGGTCCGCACCCGCAAAGCCGCTTAGATCCCGCTGTTTTTTGAACAGACCAATCGCTTTCGGGAAGTCGGAGCTTTTGCAATTACACTTGGCCAACCCACGAACTTCTGAGTTTTGCGGACCGTTCACATTTTTCGGCACTCTCGTCGCGGGGATGTTTCGTCCAGGACCCAAGAAATGTTGACTTTTGGCATCACTGGTTTTGCTAAGCACTCTCGGTGTCGTTTCTGGCGGGCGAAGTGTTGCAAGGAAGTTGTTCCAGGGGCGATGAGGTCATGGCACTTTTGCCTCATGGGCGGATGTAAAGTAAAGTTGAACGGTTTGGCATTTCCCGAACCGTTTTCCCGTAGCGACTAACCGGGTGCATGGCAACGGACTTCTCCTCAACGGCCTTTGCAGCTCAAGGATCCCCGCCTGCTCCCTCCTCAGCGGCTTTTCCGCGCCGATTGCTGGAACAGTTGGAGGAGTGGGTGGGTCATGGTCTGTGTTGGGTGTGTGTGGATCCGCCTAACGGACTGTGTCGCAGTAAGGACCAGCCTCCGTTGGACTATCAAGCCTTGGCCCCCCGGTTGGTCCAAGTGGCCCGACGCGGCCAGGTGCAAGCCGTAGTCAATCAGGCTCCCCTGCTGGTGCTGGCCCTGCCGGTTCCGCGAGAGATGACATCTGGGGCGGTTTGGGTGGGCTTGGACTGTTATCGCATCGGACCGCTTCGCACTCCCCAGCTAGATCGCCTGCACCCCTGGGTGCTGGATGTGGACGACTTTGCCACTTGGGCTCAGCAGCAGCCCATCACCGCACCTCGCACCGCCCAGCACCTGTTGCAAATGGCCCTGCGGTGCCTGAAACAACAAGCCCAACTGGACCAGATCGGCACCGAAGTAGATCAACTGTGCGAGCAACTCTGCCACACCTACGAAGAAATCAGCCTGCTTTATCGCCTGACCAACAACCTGGCGTTGAACCGTTCGGAGCAGGAACTGGCTGCTACGGCGGTCCAATGGGTAGGGCAGATCCTTCCGGCCCAAGGATTAGCCATCTTCATGCCCCAACGGATGGCTCGCTCACCTACTTCTGGAGGGCTGTGGACCTACGGGCCGTTCCCCTTGAGCAGCCAAGAAGTGGAAACGCTGCTGGAATATCTGGGCTTGGGTTTTCAGCACGCTCCCTGCGTGCTTAATCATCCCCAGGAACAGTTCCCCCAGTGGCCATTTCCCGAAGTGCATGAACTGATCGTAGTGCCGGTTTACGAGTCCGAACGCTTCTTCGGGTGGATGATCGCCGTCAACCATCTTTACGGGGGCGAATTTGGCTCAGCCGAAGTGGACCTGTTGCAGTCCATCAGCACCATCCTGGGCATTCACCACAGCAACACGCTTTATTATCACGAACAAGGGGAACTGCTGACCGGGATTGTGCGGTCCTTAAGCTCGGCCATTGACGCCAAAGACCCCTACACCCGAGGCCACAGCGACCGCGTGGCCCGAGTGGCCGTCCGCTTGGCCCGACAATTGGGCTGCGATGCCCGAACCGTGGACACCATTTATCTGGCCGGACTGCTGCACGATGTGGGCAAAATCGGCATTGACGATCGCATCTTGCGCAAGCCCGGTCGGCTCACCCCCGAGGAGTTTGAGCACATCAAACAACACACCATCATCGGCTATGAGATTCTTCGGGGCATCAAGCAATTGTGTCATGTCTTGCCTGTGGTGTTGCACCACCATGAAGCCTGGGACGGGAGCGGCTATCCGCACGGCCTGGCCGGAGAGTGTATTCCCTATCTGGCCCGAGTGGTCGCCGTGGCCGACGCCTTTGATGCCATGGGCAGCGATCGCCCCTATCGCAAAGGCATGAGCGACGAAAAGCTGGACGCCGTAATCCGCCAAGGGGCCGGCAAGCAATGGGACCCCAAAGTGGTGGAAGCTTTCTTCGCCTGCCGAAACGAAATCCGCCGCGTGGTCAAACTCTCCCCCGAAGAAGACCCCATCCAACTGCGCATCTGGCCCTCGTACTAGAAGCCACTAAGCTCAACGCGGCTGGACCAGTTGTTCCAAGCGGCGCCCCAATTGGTCCAGCAAGGAACGCACACCAGCATCTACCGCTTGGCTCAAAGCCCCTTGGGCCGAACGCCGCAGTTGTTTTTCCAACTGCTTGCGATCAACTCGAGGCTGTTGCAAGGTGCCGCTGATGGGCACTTGCAGCCCTTGGTGGCTCCAGGGGCGAAGCACCGGCGAACGGGCAAAAAGCTCCGGGGCACGGAATTGGGCCAGAATGGCTACCGATCCATCCAGGCCCACCGAACCGTAGGTGCTCACCACCACCGAACCAAAATCCAGCACCAAGTCCCGGTGATAGACCTTACCGCCCACCAAGCGATATGGAACCACGCTTTCCTTTCGCAACCGGACGCGACGCAAATGGGAGCTGATCCGAGGCTGCTGGCCTGCGGCTTGATAGACCAGATCGGCCACCAGGGCCAGTTGCCGCACCAGGGGACTGGGACCCAACTCCACCTGGTGCACGGTCATCCGACCGGCCATTTCGGTCAGCCCCGGTTGCCAGGGATAGATGCGAGCCCCACTGACTTGAAGCGAGATGCGACCTTGCACCTGGGTCGCTTGGGCCAACACAGGAGCGATGTACTTTAACACCCGGCGGCACATCGGAGCTGTAAGCTCCACTTGGCGAAGTTCGGTCTGAGGGAAAAGGGT
>JAJRRR010000337.1 GCA_024279285.1 Planctomycetota bacterium | reverse complement strand
TGGCGCTGGCCGATCAGGTCAGCCGGCTTCGGCTTTGGGATCACTTGGATCAAGCAGGGCTGAGGACAGTGGTTGTAGGCGTGCCGCCTCTTTTCCCTGTGCCGCGACTTGGCCTAGGGCGGTGTGTTGGGTGTTTTCTCACTCCCCGGGAATCGGGCACCACCTGGGCCCAACCCCCAGAGTTTGGTCGCTACTTGGAGCAACTCACTCACCACTCCTGGATGACCGACGCCGCACCGTTTCGGACCGACGACCACCCGGGAGTGTTGCAGCGCATCTACCATATGACCCGACAACACTTCGACGCCGCCTGCCACCTGGCCCAACAAACGGATTGGGACCTGGTGTTTTGGGTTCAGATGGGCCCGGATCGGCTCCATCATGCGTTTTGGCAATTCTGGGACTCGGAACACCCCCACCACCCGGGCGCGGAAAACCCCTATGCGGAGGCCATTCCGCAATACTATCGTTTTTTGGACCACCAGTTAGGGCGGCTGCGACGCTCCTTGCCGGAAGATGTGCTGCTGCTGGTGATAAGCGATCACGGAGCCCGGGCGCTACAAGGCGCCATCAGCGTCAACCAATGGCTGATCGAACGAGGCTATCTGGTCCTGCACCACCTGCCCAGCCAGCCCACCCCGCTCAAACCCCACATGGTCGACTGGTCGCGCACCCTGGCCTGGAGCGAGGGGGGTTACTACGCCCGGGTGTTTCTCAACCTCAAAGGACGCGAGCCTCAAGGGGTGATAGAGCCAGGGGAGTATGAGTCCTGGCGGGATCGCTTGGCTGAGGAGTTAGCCGCCTTGCCTGATGCCCAAGGACGGCCCTTGCCCACTTGTGTCTTCAAGCCGCAGGAACTCTTTGCCTCCTGCCAAGGGGTGGCTCCAGACTTGATCTGCTATTTGGGCAACTTGAGCCATCGCAGCCTGGGGCAAGTGGGCGGACCGATCCACTGGGAGTGCAACGACACAGGGCCGGATGGAGCCAATCACGACTGGGACGGCGTGTTCTTCAGCTCCCACCCCTTGCAACCCTCATGCTCCGCTCCCCGGCTGAACCTGATAGACCTGGGCCCCAGCGTCCTGGAGTTTCTGCAACTCCCCGTGCCCGACGACTGCACCGGCTGTGCCGCCTGGAAGTGGAGCTTTTAACCTCGGCCTCAAACCGGCTCCCAGTGGCCGGACGCCGCCTCAGTCCCCCGCTCCGCAGGGCAAGGATCGGCTGCAACAACACGGCACAGAACCTGGCCAAAGCGGCCCGCTGCGGCTTTCCCGCCTGCTGGAATCACTTAGTTCCAGTCCAGGATGATCTTCCCACTCTGACCCTGTTCCATGATGGCAAAAGCTTCTTCAAACTGCTCGGCCCGAAGGTGATGGGTAATCACTCCGGCCACATTCAGCCCTCCTTGGACCAAAGTGGTCATCTTGTACCAGGTTTCAAACATTTCGCGTCCGTAGATTCCTTTGATCTGAAGTCCCTTGAAGATGATCTGCGACCAGTCGGTGATGATCGGTTCAGGGAAGATGCCCAACACTGCCACGCGCCCTCCGTGGTTCATCACCTGGAGCATCTGCTGGAACGCCTCGGGAGCACCAGACATTTCCAGGCCCACATCAAATCCCTCAGTCATCCCCAACTGGCGCATCACTTCCGGCAAGTCTTCCTCAGCGGCGTGCACGGAGTGGGTGGCGCCCATTTTTCGGGCCATTTCCAACCGAAAGGGGTTGATGTCGGTGACCACCACATATCGGGCACCCACATGACGGCAGACGGCGGTAGCCATCAGTCCAATCGGCCCGGCCCCGGTGATCAGCACATCCTCTCCCACCAGATCAAACGCCAGCGCCGAGTGCACGGCGTTGCCCAAGGGGTCAAAGATGGCCGCCACATCGTCCGGCACATCCGGGGGGAGTTTGAACACATTGCTGGCCGGGAGGGCCAGGTATTGGGCAAAGCACCCGGGGCGTTGAATTCCCACGCCGATGGTGTTTCGACACAGGTGGCGTCGTCCGGCCCGACAGTTGCGACAATGGCCGCAAGTGATGTGCCCCTCGCCGGTGACGCGATCCCCCGGACGGAACTGCTGCACTTCGCTCCCCACCGCTTCCACCACACCCATGAACTCGTGCCCAATGACCAGCGGCACAGGGATGGTCTTTTGGGCCCAGGCGTCCCACCGGTAAATGTGCAAATCCGTCCCGCATATGGAGGTCTTCAGCACCCGGATCAACACATCGTTGGGCCCGATGGATGGCACCGGCACTTCTTCCATCCACAGGCCCGGCTCGGCTCGCTTTTTGACCAGAGCTTTCATGGCTCACCGGCACCAAAGCGAAAACGAACAACCAGCCCCCCAGCCACAGCCCAGGGGCTACAAAGGCTCCCACTTAGGAAATCACTCCCAACTGGCGGCCCACTCGGGCAAATGCCTCCAGGGCAAACTGCAAATCTTCACGGGTATGGGCAGCGGAGATTTGGGTGCGGATTCGGGCCTGACCCTTGGGCACCACAGGGTAAGAGAACCCGATCACATACACCCCTTGCTCCAGCAACGCATCGGCCATCCGGGTGGCCAGCACCGCATCGCCCAACATGATCGGCACGATCGGATGCTCTCCGGGAATGATCTGAAAACCCAATCGCTCCAACTCCTGGCGGAAAAACTGCGTGTTTTCCCACAACGAGCCCACGATCCCTGGATCGCGTTCCAACAAGTCCAACACTTCTATGGCCGTGGCGGCGATGACCGGAGCCAGGGTGTTGGAGAACAAATAAGGTCGGGAACGCTGACGCAACCAGGCGATGATCTCCCGCCGTCCGGAAGTGTATCCGCCGGAAGCCCCTCCCAAAGCCTTGCCCAATGTGCCGGTGAGAATGTCCACGCGATCGGCCACGCCGAAGTGGGCCGGAGTGCCCCGACCACCAGGGCCCACAAAACCTACCGCGTGCGAATCATCCACCATGACCAACGCCCGATACTTGTCGGCCAACTCGCAAATGGCCGGCAAGTTGGCAAAAGTACCGTCCATGGAAAACACCCCATCGGTGGCAATGATCCGAAACCGAGCGTCTTGAGCCTCCTGGAGCTTACACTCCAGGTCTTTCATGTCGTTGTTGGCATATCGGAACCGTCGGGCCTTGCAGAGCCGAATGCCGTCAATGATAGAAGCGTGATTGAGCTGATCGCTGATGACAGCATCCTCAGGGCCCAGCAGCGTTTCAAACAAGCCCGTGTTGGCGTCAAAGCACGAGGAATACAAGATCGTGTCCTCGGTGCCCAAAAAGCGGCTGATCCGCTGCTCCAGCTCTTTGTGTACGGTTTGGGTGCCGCAGATGAACCGCACCGAGGAGAGCCCAAACCCATAGCGATCCAGGGCCTGTTTAGCTTTGCGGATCAGCTCGGGGTGGTTGGCCAGTCCCAGGTAGTTGTTCGCACACAGGTTCAGCACGCGTTTGCCCTGGGCGGTGATCCAGGGCTGCTGAGGGGAACTCATCACCCGCTCGGCTTTGAACAGCCCGGTGGTGTGAAGCTCCTCCAATTGCTGTTGCAAGTGTTCCAGAAACCGGGAATCCATCATCTGTTCTCCCAGAGGTGCAAGAGGCTCTCCCAGGCCCAAACCCTTGGGAAGCGTCCCGGCCAGCTTCAACAAGGAAAGGCCGACTGGTCGGGGTGTAGTCCACCTGTGGCCGACAGTTTAGCGGTTTCTTGGGCCAGATGCACGCGCAGCCCGAAGGACCGATTACGGACTGGAGGGCAACTTGTCCCACAGCCACTCATGCACCAAAGAACGCTCCATGGCGTCCAGCCGGGCTTGTGCCATGGCGTGGAAGGGGCTGGGAGATCGGGTCAACACTTCGTACTGCTGGTGGGCCAGTTCCCAGTCGTGAGGTTCATCTCCGTGGGCCTGGCGCCCCCGAGCTTCATAAGCCTGAGCCAGTCCGAAGCGGGCTCGCGCCAACAAATAAGGGTCCGGAAGCCCCGGGGTGTGAAGCACCCGTTGATACCCCTCAATGGCCCGATTGAAGTGCTCCCGCGCCGTCCGAACATCGTGAAACAAGTACGAAATCCCCAACGCATAGCTCATGTCGGCAGCCATCAGCCAAGCTGCCAACTGGACCGACGAGCTTGGATGGGACTGAGCTACTTGAAGGATTTGCTCTATTTGTTGTTTCATCGCCTCCCGGCGCAGCTCCTCCGGGCGGAGGTCCCGGGTGGCTTCGTTCTTGCGCAGTTGCTCTACCAGTTGATCCAGATACCGAGCATTGGCCACGGCAGCCAGTTGGTCCCAGCTTTGAAGCTGATAGCTTTCCTGTCGGGCACGCCAGATGAGCATTCCCAGCCAAGCCACCACCACAACTACCACCCCGGCGGCCACCACGCGCCAATAGGGCTGGACTTGCTGCCAAGCTCGGGCCAACCAAACGGCCAGCGGATTGCTTTTCAGCTCTCGGCGTCGCTCGCTTTTCATAGCCTGCTGGAGACGAGGAGGAGTTCCGGGGGAGGATGCAAAAAGAGATCACTAACCGGGAGTATAGACTTGGCCCCAAGCACTGGCAAGGCGAGCTCTTTCCCAGTAGCCCAAGGAGCAAGCTCCCCTGGGAGGGAAGGAGGGCCGATTGAGTCCGTTGGGTAGGCGTGGTATCTTGCCCTAAGACAAGCTGCTTGCAAGCTGTGGCGCCCGGGCAGGTGCACCGGGCGGATTTGTTTTTCCGGGTGTGATTATGGCCAAGCACATTTTCGTCACCGGAGGGGTGGTCAGCTCCCTGGGTAAAGGGCTCACCAGTGCCTCCATCGGCATGCTCTTGGAACGCCGGGGACTGTGCGTGCGCATGCAAAAACTGGACCCCTACATCAATGTGGACCCCGGCACCATGAGCCCCTACCAGCACGGAGAAGTCTATGTCCTGGACGACGGCAGCGAGACCGACCTGGACCTGGGCCACTACGAACGGTTCACCAACTCCCCTCTGACCCGAGACAGCAACTACACCACCGGACAAATCTACCAGTCGGTCATCAACAAAGAACGCCGCGGAGAGTTTCTGGGCAAAACCGTTCAGGTCATCCCTCATGTGACCGACGAAATCAAAAGCGTCATCCGCAAGTTGGCTACCGAAGGGGTGGATGTGGTCATCACCGAAATCGGCGGCACGGTGGGCGACATCGAAAGCCTCCCCTTTCTGGAAGCCATTCGGCAGATCGCCCTGGATGTGGGCAAGGAAAACTGCCTTTACATCCACCTGACGCTCATCCCTTACCTGAAAGCCGCTGCGGAGCTGAAGACCAAGCCGACCCAACATTCGGTGGGCCAGTTGCGACAGATCGGTATTCAGCCGGACATTCTTATCTGCCGCACTGATCGGGAACTCCCCCTGGAGCAACGCCGCAAAATTGCCCTGTTTTGCAATGTCCCGGTGGAAGCCGTCATTGAAGAACGCGACAAGGACTTCTCCATCTACGAGGTGCCTTTGAGTCTGGTTCAAAACGGCCTGGATGAACTGATCATCCGCAAGCTCCGTCTGGAAGGGCTGGCCGGTCCGCTGCAACTGGACGACTGGAAAGAGCTGCTGCATGTGCTGCGCAACCCCGAGCATGAAGTGAGCGTGGCGGTGGTGGGCAAGTATGCCGAGCACCGAGACGCCTACAAGTCCATCTACGAAGCCTTGGATCATGCCGGCATTGCTCATCGGGCTCAGGTGCGCGCCCAACCCATTCACAGCGAGCTGATCCAACGCGAAGGTCCGGAGCGCGTGCTGGCCGGATTTGATGGGATTCTCGTGCCCGGAGGATTCGGCGAACGCGGCATTGAAGGCAAAGTGCAAGCTGTGCGATTTGCCCGTGAACGCCACATTCCCTTTCTGGGCATTTGCTTGGGCATGCAATGTGCCGTGATCGAGTTTGCCCGGCATGTGTTGGGCTGGACGGAAGCTCATTCCACCGAGTTTGACAAAAACACCCCCTATCCGGTCATCTGTCTGCTGGATGAGCAGAAAAAAATCACCGACAAAGGGGGCACCATGCGGCTGGGAGCCCAGCCGTGTGTACTTCAGCCGGGCACTCGGGCCTGGCAAGCCTACCAGCAGGTGTTGATCCATGAGCGTCATCGGCATCGCTACGAGTTCAACAACGCCTATCGCCAGCAGTTTGCTCAGGCCGGACTAATCGTCAGCGGCACCAGCCCCGATGGCCGCCTGGTGGAGATTGTGGAGCTGCAGGGGCATCCTTGGTTTGTGGCCGTTCAGTTTCATCCGGAGTTCAAAAGCAAGCCCACGGCGGCTCATCCCTTGTTCCGGAACTTCATCGCAGCGGCCATCCAACACCGTCGCCAACCGGCCCCGGTGGCCACACCCGGCGTGTAGCCCCTGCGGACAAAAAACTCCCTTGCACGGCAAGGGACAAACTACCCTCGGAACAGCAGATGCACTACGATTGTAGAAAATCTCAGCTCTTGGGCCACTGGGGACCTCAAGCGACGACAGAACTCTTTGCCTCCAACAAAAAGGAACGCAACCATGCGAAAAGCTGCTTGCCGATGCGGTTGGATGGTGGTGGTTCTGGCCGTGGTCGGACTGACTGCCGTCCAGGCTCAGGACGAATTGCGATTGGGCTCACTACGGATGAAAGCCCCCGCGGGCTGGAAGCGGGTGCCCCCTCGGGTGCGGATCATTGCTTATGAGTTCCGGGTGCCTCCGGCCCCGGGAGACTCCACACCTGGGCGAGTGACTATCATGGCTGCTGGAGGATCTGTGGAAGCCAACATCCAACGCTGGAAAGGACAATTCCGCAATCCCACCCACTCCAAAGTGGAAAAGAAGGAAATTAACGGTTATACGGTCCACTTGGTGGATCTGGCCGGCACATATCTGGACCGCCGAGGCCCCTTTGCTCCCGCGGTGCCTCGGGCGGGCTATCGTATGCTAGGGGCCATTATTCAAACCCCCCAGGCCAATTTCTTCGTCAAGTTCTATGGCCCACAAAACACCGTCACCAAAAACGAACAAGCCTTCCGGAAGATGATACAATCCATCCGTTAGGTCTTTTAGAAAAAGGGACTCGCAATGCGGTTGCAACAGTTCCTGGAACACCACGGACTGCGACGCAATCCCTTCACCGAAGAAGACGCCGTGGTGGATCCCGTGTTTCGGGAACACTGCATCAGCAGCACATTCCATCCGGCTTGGGACAAGATTTACGGGGACCCCTGCCGGCCCTCCACGGCGATTGTGTTTGGCGAGAAGGGATCGGGGAAAACTGCGTTGCGACTCCAAATGGAAGCTCACTTGCGCCAACACAACCGCCACCACCCACATCATCGGGTGTTTGTCATCCAGTACACCGACTTCAACCGCTTCCTGGATCAGTTCCGCAACTCCCTTCCGGTCCGCTGGCGCAAGCCTGAAGAACTGCTTTCTCGCTGGCGGCTCTGGGACCACCTGGATGCCATCCTGTGTCTGGGCGTAACCGACCTGGTGGACCGCATCCTGGAACAAACTCCTCAGCAGGAGTCCGAAGAACCGCTCCCTCTGGAGGCTCTGGAACGGACCAAAAAACGCGACTTGCTCCTATTGGCCGCTTGCTATGACCAGTCCTTTGGTCAGTCCCGGCTGACACGCTGGCAACAATTGGCTCGACGCCTGGGCTTTTCCACCTGGAGCCGGTGGTGGCCCTGGATGTTGGGAACCGTCGGCACTGTGGTGTTTCCGGCTGTAGCGTTCCGCACCTGGGGCTGGACAGGACTGCTGTGGCCCTGGACCTATGCCCCTGTGCTCCTGTCCTGGTTACCCCTGGCCGCAAAAGCTCTTTCTCGCTACAGCCAAGCTTGGGGCGTACAAAACCAAGTGCGCGTCCTCAACCACGAATGGCCCCAACTGGGAAAGCTCCTCATGTACTTTTCCCGAGACGACCTGGGCGGCCAGCCCTTGCCGGTGCAACAGCGCGACGATGACCGCTACGAGTTGTTGCAAAAGTTCCAAGGAGTGCTGCGTGCTTTGGGCTACCGAGGGTTGGTGGTGCTGGTGGATCGGGTGGATGAGCCTCACTTGATTGGCGGCTCGGCCCAACGCATGAAGTCTCTCGTCTGGCCCCTGCTGGACAACAAGCTCCTCTCCCAAGAAGGAGTAGGCTTTAAACTCCTCCTGCCCGTGGAGCTCATGTACTTCGTAGAACGCGAAGGCCCCGAGTTCCATCAACGCGCCCGACTGGACAAGCACAACCTGATCCGTTCCTTGGAATGGACTGGGGAGTCACTGCTGGATGTAGCCCAAGACCGACTCCGTGCCTGTGCCCAGGATGGTCGAGAACCCAAATTGACCGATCTGTTTGACACCTCCATTTCTCTTGAAGAATTGATTGCAGCTTTTAACGGTCTGCGCACCCCACGCAATCTGTTCAAGTTCATGTTTGAACTTATCTCCAACCACTGCCAGGAGTGTCCTGAATTGCAACCCCAGTGGCGCATTTCCCGCGAGCGATTCAAAACTCAATTGGCTCTGTTTCAGAAAAACCTGCAAATGTTTTCCTCTCCTGGGGTTTCGGTTTGATTTTATCAATCTATTTCAACCCCATTCTCTCTCCAAAAACATCTCTGGCCCAGAGAACAAATCCTCTGGCATGATTCTTGCCCAAAGGAAACTCCTCTTTGAGTCCATGACCAGCGGGTAGCAGGCATCCCTTCTGAACAAACCATCCACAAACGCGCTCTTGGTTTCCACAGGAGAAGTTCTATGTGGCGTTTGATCTTTTGGGTTGCATTGGGCGCTTCTGTACTCCCAGCCCACGCTGCCTGGCGGGATGTGTACGAGGCCACGGTGCGGGTGGAGCGGCCCGGGGCGGCCGGCTCGGGAGTGGTCTTTCATGCCGATGAGAAGTTCCTCTGGGTGTTGACCAACGCCCATGTGGTCGGCCGCACCCAGGTGGTCCGGGTCGTGCCCTTCCAGCAAGGCAAGCAGCTTCCGGCCGTGCAGGCCGTGGTGACCCTGAGAGTGCTGGAAGAGTGGACCGATGCGGCCGTGCTGCGGATCAACCGCCGCGGTTGGCCCGGCCAGGTGCGCGTGATCCCCTTAAGCTGGCAACTGCCTCAGCCCGGACAGCAGATCATCACCGTCGGCTGCCCCCAGGCGGACTGGCCCAGCTTGTGGCACGGGCAGGTCACCCGGGTCAACGGGCGGGTGTTTTACTTTTTCCCGGGCGGGCTTCCCAGGTGGACTTGATGAGCGGACGAAGCGGATCGGCGGTGTGTGATGTGGCAGGCACCCAGGTGTTGGGCCTTCTGACCTGGGGAGTGGGTCGCCAGGGGGCTGGACAGGCCATCCCCTGGGTGATGCACCGCTTGTGGCAAGCATCCAATGCGGCGTGCGTAATTCGGCCTGCGCCCTGCGCGGTGTGGCTTGCGCGGGCAAGAACTGGCGCCGACCGGTGCGGAAGCGTTTCCTCCAAGAGCAAACGCTTCCCTGCGCGCCGCAGGCCGCAGGGCGCAAGTCGCAGATCGCAAGCCGAACTTCGCACTTCGCCTACTTGACCGTCCGGCCCTGGGGAAGGGTGCCTTCCCCCCTGGCCGTGGCGCAGGCCCCGTCCCGAACCTGAACCCTCTCCCCACCCCCGTCTGCCTGATCTAAAACCACCCAGCCAGGAACTAGAACAACAAATCAAGCATTTAGATTCCCGAATCAAGGTTTTAGAAAGCAAAATTTCTCAAATTGAGAAAACCTATCAGCAGCTTCGCCAGGAGTGGCCCCAGTTGCGAAGGATCATCCAGGAATCGGGCATCCCGCGTGCCCAGGAGTTGGTGCAACGCCTGGAGGAGCTTCAAGCCCAGCTTGGCCAGGTTTCCCAACAGGCCCGGCAAGCGGCTCGGGAGGAGACCCGGGGACTTGGAGAACGGCTGGCTGCCCTGGCCGACCGCCTGCAGGCTTTGGATCGTGCCGTGCAGTTGGTTTCTCAATATTTAGAAAGTCGCCGCGAGGGGCAAAAGCCTCGGGAAGCTTTGCAAGGGGCGGTGAAATCTCAATTGCAGGATTTAGAAAACCGTTTAGAAGAGCGTTTCGCGGAGCTTTCCACAGGCCGGATTGCCACGGCATTAAGCTGGGTGGGCGTGCCCAGCGTGGCCGCCGTGGTCATCGCGTTTTTCCTGTCCCGGGCGCTGCACAACCGAGTCCCGGAGAAGGTTAAGAAGTGAGGAAGGCTTGGGAGGCTTGGGGGCTTGGAGACTTGAAGGAGGAGAAGCCTATGGGGACCCAGAAACGCAACGGACCAACCCGCCATCCCCTCCAAGCCTTCCACGCCTTTCACGCCCTCAAGCCCTCAGGTCCCCAAGCCCCCTTTGAAAGGAGCTTCCCATGACAGCCCAAGTAGCACCCCTTTCCGGCAACGGCGTCCTTTTGCCCCGGTGGGCGTGGGCCTTGATGGCCGCGGTGCTGGTGGGGCTGGGGGCCGGGGCGGCCGGGTGGCTCAGTTATGTTTCGGCCACGCAAAGCTCGCTTCGGGAACGGGCCGCCCAGCTTCAAGCCGACGTGCGGAACCTAGACCGGCGGCTGGAGCGGATCGAACAGAGGCTGGATGAGCTACTGAAGCGATTGGACCGATGAATCTCCCGCAAGGTGTGGAGCTGAAAAGCGCGGCCATTCG
>JAJRRR010000336.1 GCA_024279285.1 Planctomycetota bacterium | reverse complement strand
TTTCATCGGCCCTCGGACTCCGGCATGCAAACACCTCTGGCAACCTTGTTGTGGCTAAGCTTAGAAGCAATCCGGCGGGTTTGCCAGGAGGTTTGCTTCGGGCACGGGCGCAGGTCCAGAAGATGGCGGAAACTTTGTTGAGTTGGGGTTGTTGCTTAAGAGGCTGCCACCACCGGATTGCGCAACACGCCAATTCCCTGGATTTCCACTTCCACCACATCTCCCGGCTGCAAGAACCGCGGTGGGGTACGCGAAAACCCCACCCCGGCCGGTGTGCCCGTGAACAACACATCTCCCGGCTCCAGGGTCATTACTTGGGAAATGTAGGCAATGAGCCGAGGCACACTGAAGATGAGCTCCCGGGTGTTGGAGTCCTGCAAGGTTTCAGAGCCGATGCGAAGGCGGATGTCCAGATGGCCCGGATCAGGAACTTCGTCCCGAGTGACCAACCATGGTCCCAACGGGGCGAAGGTGTCAAAAGTCTTGCCCAGCAGCCATTGTTTTCCGGGCTTTCGCAATTGCCAGTCTCGGGCCGAAACATCGTGTCCGCAGGTATAGCCAGCCACATATTGCAAGGCTTGGTCTTCGGGAATGTGTCGGCCTTGGCGACCGATGACCACCACCAACTCGGCCTCGTAGTCCACTTCCTGGCTTTCTCGGGGAAGCACGATCGGCTCCTCATGACCAATCAGAGCCGAGGCGAACTTGGAAAAGATGACCGGTTCCTCCGGGACCGAAGCTCCACTTTCTCGGGCATGGTCGGCGTAGTTGAGACCCACGCACAAGATTTTCTGCGGATCGGGGACCACCGGGGCGAATTGGGCTTGGTCCAGAGCCAAGGTGGGCTGATGGTGTTGCCATTGGGCAACGCGTTGCCAAATTTCCTCACCGGCGGCCAGGAGTTGTCGCATGTTACGGGGAAGCTGAGTATCCAGACGGTTCAGCTCCACCAAGCCGCCCGGAACTACCAAGGCCAGCTCCAATCCTTGTGAACCCCGAATCGTTGCAAGTCTCATCGTTTTGACACCTTACGCAACAAGCTTCGTTCTTGACTTTGGGAGATTAAGAGTTTCCTACCATACCGCTTCCGCGTGGGCAGGACAACGCTCTTGGGCGACGGAGTGGGGTGGGGTTCAGATTTTGTCAAGAAATCCGTTTGGGGCGTTTGCTCCAATGGTGATCGCAAAGTAGGGTTTTGTGGACCTAACTACTAGCGGGCACTAAGGAAACACCTTGTTCCAAACCACCTAGGAATGAACTGCCCATCGTTTTCCCAGTCGCCATCTGCGTTGGCTCCGGCGGCGGTGCCGGGGGTGGAATCCCCTTCAGGGGTGCCACCCCAGGAGTTGATGCGTTGGCTGGAACGAGACAACCAGTTGCTCCAAGTGCGGCTGGGCATCGCTTCCAGTTTGTTTCTGGCTCTGCGGTGCAAAAGCAGCCACACGGCCAGCCACAGCCTTCGGGTGACGATGCTCACCGGAGCGTGGGCAGCGGCGTTGGGACTGCCGGAGGAACAACGCGATCGTCTGGAAGTGGCTTCCTTGTTGCACGACATCGGAAAAATCGGGGTTCCGGATCACATCCTGCTCAAACCCGGCCCCCTCTCCCCCGACGAAGCCCAAGTCATGGAGCAGTATCGCCTGCTGGGCACCGAAATCTTGCGCCCCAGTTGCAAAGTGCCCGAAGTGCTCGACATCGTTCATCACTGTGCCGCTTGGTACGACGGCAGTCGCACCGGTTGGGAACTGCGTGGGGACGCCATTCCCTTGGGAGCCCGAATGCTGGCCATCGCCGATGCCTACGACGCCATGACCACCGAGCAGGTCTATCGCCCGGCCATGAGCCCAGAAATGGCTTTGGCCGAACTTTATCGGTGCTCAGGGCGTCAGTTTGATCCGAGTTTGGTCCGGGAATTTGCCCACTTTCAGGCCAAAAATCCCCAGCAGTACCACCGCCAAGTGTTGCGTCGCTGGGTGGCCGAGCTGGCCGAGCACCAGGCGGCGATGTGGGGACCTGCTGAGTGCTCCCCGGTGCCCAAAGCCGACCGTCCCTGGGCCGCCTTTTGCAAACGCCACCTGGAAACCACCCGAACCGGAGTGATTTTCGTGGATCGGTTCCTGAAGATTTTCTACTGGAATCCTGGAGCGGAGCGATTGACCGGAATTTCGGCCGACTCGGCCGAAGATCGGCTGTTTGTGCCGGAGTTGCTTCACCTGCGAGACGAGGATGGCACTGCGATCCGCGAAGCCGATTTTCCGGTTCAGCAGGCCATTGCCCGGGCCGAACAACGCTACCGTCGGGTGATTCTGCGAACCCGATGCGGACGCGATCTGGTGGTGGACATGCACGCTGCCCCGGTGTTGGACTCCCAAGGGGTGTTGCAAGGGGTGGTGGTAAGCTTGTCGGATGTCTCTCCGGAGCTGTCGTTGGTAGCTCGGTGCCAGAGCTTGTATGAAATGGCCACCCGCGACCCGCTTACTCAAGTGGCCAATCGGGCCGAGTTTGATCGTGTGCACGCCTTGTTCGTCAAAGCCCATCTGGAACGACGCCTGCCGTGTAGCTTGATCCTGGCCGATCTGGATCACTTCAAGCAAATCAACGATACCTATGGCCACCAAGCCGGTGATGAGGTGCTCAAGTCGTTTGCCAAGCTGCTGAAAAGCTCCTGCCGGGCCGGAGATGTGGTGGCCCGATACGGTGGGGAGGAGTTTGTCATTCTGTGCCCCGATTGTGATCAGGCGGCTGCTGCCCGTCGGGCCGAACACATCCGACGCACGCTGGCCCAAATGCCTCAAGCTTCCCTAGGCGGCAAAGCCTGTACGGCCAGCTTTGGCGTCACCGAGCTTCAGCCGGGTGATTCCCCGCAAAGTATGCTGGCTCGAGCCGATCGGGCTCTATACAAGGCCAAAGAAGCCGGGCGCAATGTGGTCGTTCAACTGGGCAGCGGACTGGGAGCGTGTCAGGATGTGCCGTCCCAGACCCATGATCACCACCCCCAACAGGGCTTGCTCGTGCAGCAGTGGTTGGCCACTCCAGTGCCTCCGGCAGTGGCCGTGCAAAAGCTTCGGGGATTTGTGGCCGACCATCGGGTCAAAGTGCTCGGCGTGCATGAGAATCGGGCAGAGCTATTAGTGGACAGTTCTGGCGGATTTTTGCGCCGCTGGAGCGATCGTCGCAACAGCCTAGTGGTGGAGCTGAGCTTTTTCCAGTGCCCCCAGGACCACGGAACTGCTTCCTCCACCCAGGTAAAAGTTCAAATCCTTCAGCGACGCTTGCGCAACCGTCGCCGCCAAGAGCTTCAGGAACGAGCCCGCCAGGTCCTGGCCGCTTTGAAAGCCTATCTCATGGCTGGCCAAGCAGGCCAAGAGGCCCCCGGACCTCAGGATCCCCACACCTCACAACTGCAACCGGTGGCCATCGATCGCCTTTGGGAAACCTCCACTAAAGAAAACTAAGCCTGTTTCGCAAGTTGCCCGCCGCACACCGACACCGAAGCGGAAGCCCTCACCGCATGCGCTTAACCGCTGAGCCACCACAGGGCCAGTCCCAAGGCCGCAAGCCCCAAAAGCACCCCTGCTATGGCCAGAGTGATTTTGATCCAGGAAATAGGACGCTCTCCGGCGGCTTTGCCCGTCTGACCGTTGAGGGCAAACCGATACAAACGCCCCCGATAGCGATAGGTCAGCAAATACACAGGCAAGAGAATCAAATCCGAGTTCACCTGGGAAAACTCCGTGTGGACCTGCAAGCCGGAGTAGGTATCTCCGGGCAGGAAATCGGCGATTTCGTTGTACAACTGCTGCCGGAACATTTCCAAGCAATGCTCTCGGGCTTCTTCCGGAGGCACGGTGTATTCTTCGGCAAGCCATCCGGCCAGGAATCCAGGGCGGAAGCGTTTCAGAGCCGTCAAGTGAAACGGCTTGATCTGCTCGGCCAGTTCTTGCGGGAGTCCGCGGCTGCCTGAGATCAAATAACCGCTTACATAGCGGTGATACCGGCCGCTTAAAGGCCACCATTCAGTTTCCCGAACTTGCCGGGTACGCACCTGCGGTTTGCCGTCCACCATCACCGTGTAGGTCTCGGTCCGATACCAATACTCGCCGATGTCAGCACTCCAGTG
>JAJRRR010000335.1 GCA_024279285.1 Planctomycetota bacterium | reverse complement strand
GCCCGACCATCCCCGAAAGCGATCGTGCGTGGCGGCATCTGCCCCGTCCAAACTGACCGCCAGGCGATGGAGTCCCAACTGGGCCAAATGATGAACCACGCGGCGAGTCAGCAGGGGAGTGGCCGAAGGAGTCAAAGCCACCGGCAGTCCGCGATTCAAACCGTGTTCAATGATCTGGAACAAATCGGGCCTTTTGAGTGGGTCGCCACCGGTGAGAATCAACAGGGGAGCAACTGGAAAAGTGGCCAACTGGTCCACCAGGGCCAAAGCTTCTTGCGTGCTCAGCTCCTCAGGATCCCTGTGCACTTGCGCGCTGGCCCGACAGTGCCGACACACCAGATCGCACGCTCGGGTCAGTTCGTAGAAGACAATCAAAGGGGCGGACGAAAAATCCCTCCTGCCTCTGCACCGTGCTACGACCATGACTCCTCTCCCAAGCACAAAAGCGGATCACCTATCCGCTGCACCCTTGAGGGCGTCACCCTTGAGGTTCCGGGGGAGTGGAAAACTGTCGGTGCAGCTCCTGAGCCACCTGGACCCAACGCTGGTGTTCTTCAGAGGAGCACTGGCGGAACTGCTCATGCAGTTGGGCATGCACTTGGGGCGGGAGGGCCTGTCGGGCCATGGGAAACAAGCAGTGGTCTTCTTTTTGGATGTGTTCCCGAAGCAAGTACAAATAACCCACTGCGGCATCACGGAAGGCCCGAACCGCTTCCAAATTGCCCTGACGAGCCGCAGGCAAAGCATGACGCATGGCTTGGATCCACTTGCGACCCAATTCGTGTTCCTGGCGCATTACGGCAGTTGGGCCCTCCTGAGCCGAAAAGCCACACTCTTCCAGGGCCGGGAATAACAAATCTTCTTCTTTATGATGGTGGCATTGGTCAGCAAACTGGGCAAAAAACTCTAATGCCTGCTGGGCAGCTTCCCACTGAGTGCTGCCTGTATCGCGGATTTGGGCGATCATTTGAGCCAGACAGTCCAACACCATTTCTATGACGCGGTGTTCTTCCCGGAGCACTTCCGTTGCATCGGTCATGTTCTCCGTTCCTTTGCTGGAGGCCAAAGCGTTGGACCAGAAGACAAAAACGGCCCTACCTACAGCCGAGGCAGCAACAACCGTGCCGTTGCGTGGAGTTGCTCGGCAATGCAATTCAATTTCCCCGAAGTTCAAAGGCGAAAAATTCTTACTATTCCCCCACACTGTCCCTGTGTCCGGTCACTACCGAACTAACCACTTCCCCATGCGGCCCGAAAAACCAATAAAAGGAGGCTGATTTTTCCGCTGTGCCAAACGAAGAAATAGTACACGCACAGACCTTGCGCGCCAATGCGACACATTTTTGGGCCATTCTCGCACATCTCTGTGTGCCGTCAGAGGGCTTTGGCGCTCTCCCGAGCCAGTGGCGGAAGGCTAGTCCCTGTTCCCCTCGTGCTGGAGAGCCTGTTGGGTCCAGAAAGGCAGCAAAGCAAGAGAACCAGCCAGGGCAGGCTGGAACTTTTGTGCACGGAGCTTGGAGCCGGAAGATTGTGGTTGGCTTTCCGGGGCAAAAGAGAAGGTGAGAATGGGGAATGGGGAACAAGGGCATTTCAGTGCTTGCCCTGGGAGGTGAGGGGGAGTAGGCTGCTTGGAGGAGATGGGATGGGCCTTGACAGAAAAGGAGCAAGGCGATGAAAAAACCACTGGCTTCGGCGGTAGTCTTGGCAGGCCTGATGGGAGTGCTGGCGTTGGCAGGAGCAGGCTTGGCCCCCCAAGGGACCAAGACTTCTTTGGTGGATGCTGCCCAAGGGTTTCTCAACACGCTCTCCGAACAACAGCGTCAAGTGGCCCTGCTCCCCTACGACACTCCCCAGCGGCTCAACTGGCACTATATTCCCAAGTCCTATCGCAAAGGGCTGCAACTTCGCCACATGAATGCCCAGCAGCGTCAGGCAGCGCATCGTTTGCTGGCAGCCTGTTTGAGCCAGGTGGGCTACAACAAAGCCGTGACGATCATGGCTCTGGAAGAAGTGCTGGCCAAGCTGGAGGGACCTCGGAGCCGCTTCCGGCGCGATCCGTTGCGATATTACTTCACCCTGTTTGGCACGCCTGGCAAACAGAAGCGTTGGGGGTTGAGCATTGAAGGGCATCACTTGTCGCTCAACTTTGTGCTTCAGGGGGAGCGGATCGTGGCTCACACCCCGGCGTTTTTCGGGGCCAACCCAGGATTGATCAAAGGCGACTATGGAGTAGGGCCACCGCGAGGGACTCGGGTGCTGAAGGACGAAGAACTGCTGGCGTTTCGCCTGCTCCATATGCTTTCTGAGGAGCAGCGGGGACGGGCCGTGATTGCGGCGAAAGCCCCACGGGACATCCGCTCCCCAGGCACGGCTCAGCCTCCTTTGGACCCGCCCCAAGGACTACCTGCTGCCGAGATGACCGACGCACAACGAGAGGTGCTTCAGCAGCTTATCGCCACCTATGCCCGAAATATGCCCGAGCCGGTGGCCCAGGCCCGACTGGCCGAAATTGAAAAGGCCGGACTGGATCGGGTGTACTTTGCCTGGGCGGGAGCGGATCGGCCTGGGGTGGGACATTACTATCGCATCCAAGGGCCCACCTTCCTCATTGAACTGTGCAACACCCAGCCGGACTCGGCAGGCAACCCGGCCAACCACATCCACAGTGTTTGGCGCGACTTGCGGGGAGATTTTGGCATCCCCGTGAAAAAAAACTCCCCATGAAGCACACTTCCAAGCCTTCCCCCTTGGCCGAGATTTCCATTCAGGGTTGGGAACAGTACGAGTTGCTGGACCTGGGCCACGGATGGAAACTAGAGCGGTTTGGCTCGGTGGTGGTCCAGCGTCCTTGTCCTTTGGCTCGCCAGGCTCCGGCCCGACCTAAACTGTGGAATCCCCACTTGATTTACTCCCCCGGCCCTGGCCAGCAAGGACACTGGAAAGTCCGAGCTAAGCTTCCAGAACCGTGGCTGGTGCAATTCGGACCGGTGGTGCTTCAACTGGTGCCTAGTCCGGCTGGGCAATTGGGCATTTTTCCTGAACAATCGGCCAATTGGCAATGGTTGATGGACCACGCCGAGCTGTTGCAACAGACCCGAGGGGAGAACGATCGAGGGTTGCTGAATTTGTTTGCCTACACCGGAGGAACCACCTTGGCGGCTGCCGCTGTCGGAGTGCCGGTGGCTCATGTAGATGCCGCCCGAAGTGCCGTCCGTCGGGCCTGGTCCAACGCCCGGTGGAGCAACCTGCAAGATCGGCCCATCCGATTTCTGGTTGACGATGCCCGAAAGTTCGTCCAACGGGAGCTGCGACGGGGCTGCCGCTACCAGGCGGTGGTGTTGGATCCGCCAAGCTATGGCCACGGACCCCGAGGACAAGTGTGGCAAATTCGCCGCCACTTGCCCGAGTTGCTGCAACTCTGCTGGGAGCTTTCGGCTCCAGGGCCAAAACTGTGGCTTTTGACCTGGCACACCCGAGAGCTCCACCCTCGGATGGTTCTTCACTGGATTCGCCAGGCCGGAGCTTTACAAACTTCTTGGCTCTGCGGTTCCATGTTTCTTTTAAGTTCCACAGGTCGCAAACTTTGGTCCGGTTATGTAATCCGGGCTGTATGGACCTAGCACAGTTGCGGAAATGGAAAGAGAATTTCTTAAATAATTTCTAAAAATGAAAATAAAAAAGCCGCCACCTAGGGCGGCACGGTTTATTTGAGATTGTTGTTGGCAAGATGGAGAGCAGAACTTTTACCGCTGGCGAGGCACACCCGGAGGCAAGTAGGAAGGTTGGCGACTAATTTGAGACTGGCTGTGGCGTTGTTTGATTTGTTGAATAACCAAAGGAGTCAAGTCTAAGGCCTTTTCGTGATAAAAAACTCGTTGGTTCAAATGGCTTAACACGCTTTGGGAATTGTTTGGATCAATTGGTTTGCTATCAAACCGAAGCACGATTCCAATGCCGTATTGTCGGCAGATTTGAGAGACGATTTGACGAACTTCCACATAGGCAGTGTAATACATTTTGGTTTCGCGTTCCAGGAGTTCTTTTTGCTTCAGCGAAATGAAGACATTCAAGTCGGCCCGTTCTTTGGTGATTTGGGCCTCGAGGTTTTTGTACTCAGGCGAGCCGGGACGAAGTTGTTTGAGCTGCTCAATGAGTTTGTTGACACGCTCGCGCCGTGCCCGAACATCCACCTGAATCATGTCGGCAAAGCTGCGCAGATCTTTTTTCATGGCCTGAAAGCCAGGGTGCTGATCTAGCACTGCGCGCAGATCCAGCAGGGCGACCCCGGGATAGGAACGCTGTTGGGCCCAAGTGCGTGTGGTGCCAAGCACAACCAAGGTTAACACAAGAAATTTCCATCCGGCAGATTGCATGGAGCTTCTCCTTTCACCATGACCAGGGGAGCGGGCGGAACCCTCTCGCGTAAAGGTTTCGGTTGGCAACTCTGGGCTCTTGAATCGGCAAAACCGGCACAATTGGTATAGTTAAAAACCGTCTTGTGTCCAAACCCACCCGAGGGCCCGATGGCAGTGCCAGCAGTGGTGTCACAACTTTCCCCTGAGCTGCACAGGGACGGCTACTGTAGCTCCGCCTTCCTTTTCCGACAACACCAATTTGCCGTCCGTACATTCGGTCCAGGTTGTCACATTTGGTGGGCAAATGTGGCAATCCGAAGCACAAGACAAGCGGCGCGTGTGTCTGAAGGAGCACAGGTGACCAGATGTTGATAATGAGTTTCAATATTTATTGAGAAAGTGCGGTCTTGCTATGAAGTTGAGTAAGCAAGTTCAATTTATTGCTTTTGACAAATTTCACAAAATTCGGACTTTTGCGGATTTTTCCCCTTGTCAATCCGAATTCATGTGAATAAACAGAAAGGTGCCAGGGGTCGCGTTCAACGGAGGACTTGCCATGAGTCGTGCTCGCCAGGGGTTCTTCAAGCGGATTTTCTCTGTTGTCTTTCGTCGCCGTGAAAAAATCTCTCCTCGCAGCTTGCAGCTCCAGTCGTTAGAAGGCCGGTTCTTGTTGGATGTGGGCTTTTTCCCGGGACTGGATAATTCCATCTTAGAAAGCTCTCTCCAACAATTGCCGGATCAAGGGCCTCAGGCTCCCCAAGATGGCCAGTTGGGCATAAGACCGTTTTCGCTTGATGATCCCAATAACACAGTTGCTCACAGCACAATTGTCAATGGTCAGAATACCCATGCTGGTCCCGGTCAGTATCATGACATCGAAGACACCAACCCGTGGCACGACACCTGGGATTGGGGTGGCGGACCGGGAGGTGGTAACGGACCTTTGGTCCAATTGGCCTCCAACCCTACGGGACCTTTCACCACTTATCTGATCACCACAGATGACCCGGGCGTGATGCAACTGAGCGATGGCCGCGTCATCTATTACGATGATGCGGATATCTTGGCCATCGTCCTGGATGCCAACGGTCAAGTGGCTAATGTGGGGATTTATTTTGACGGAAGTGATGTTGGCCTGGAGGCCAACAACCCCAGGGAGGACATTCGGGCCTTCACAATAGATTCCCAAGGCAATATCTACATTGCTCTCAAAGGCAAAGGGTTGGTCAACACGCCTCGGGGTAATCTCGTCGTTGGTGTCAATGACATCTTGAAGTTTACCCCTACCTCACTTGGGGCTAATACCGCCGGCACATGGGAATGGTACTTTGACGGGAGTGATGTTGGCCTGTTTGGAGACGATGAACGCATTGATGGGCTTTCTTTCTTGCCCAATGGCGACTTGGTGATGTCCATCCACGAGGATGGTTGGTTGCCGGGTGTGGGCCGAGTGGGCGAGAGCGACCTGATCCGATTCCAGTTCACCTCTCAAGGCTTCGGCACAACCAGTGGAACCTGGTCGCTGTGGCAATCGGGAGCTTCCATGGGATTTGATTCCTATAGGGAGGAGCTGGATGCTCTTTGGGTGGCTCCCGATGGTGATCGGGTGGGCTTTTCCGCAGAAGAGGATTACCAGTTCCAAGGCATACATCCCCAGAACGAGGATCTAATGCTGTTCCGCCGCTCAAGCGGGACGGTTTCGGTTTTGCTGAACACCACCCCTTTGGGAATGCGCTTCAGTGATGTAGTGGGCATGCATGTCATGCCCGGAGACGCCTTGGCCGGATTGGGATCCAGTGGAGGAGGCCAAACCGGCGGTGGTGAAGAGGCCAGTGGAGGATCAGGTACTTCCACCACCGGGACAGTTAGCACTTACTTGGTATCCATGGATGACCCTGGAACGATCCGTTTGCCAGGGGGAGGCTTCCTCAGTTACGACGACTCCGACATCGTTGCCATGGTCGTGGATGACAATGGCCATCTGGTCAACGCAGCCATCTTCTTCGACGGAAGCGATGTCGGCTTGACCACCGATCAGGAAGACATCAAAGCCTTCACCATGGATGACCAAGGCAATCTTTACATTGCCCTCAAGGGCAAAGGATTTGTCAACACGCCCCAGGGAGGTCTGGTCGTTGGAGTCAACGATATTATCAAATTCACACCCACTTCCTTGGGCAACAATACGGCAGGCACTTGGGAGTGGTTCTTTGATGGAAGCGATGTTGGCCTGTTTGGCGACGACGAGCGCATAGACGGACTCTCCTTCCTGCCCAATGGAAACTTGGTGCTTTCCATCCACGAGCAAGGTTCTGTGCCGGGAGTGGGAACGGTCCACTCCGGCGATTTGTTGGAGTTTGCCTTCACCACTCAAGGCTTCGGAACCACGGCAGGCACTTGGAGCCTGTGGCAAAGCCGCTCTGGAATGGGCTTGGATACGCCCGATGAGGAACTGCGGGCTTTGCATGTCTCCCAAGACGGCAATCGGGTGATCTTCACCGCGGAGGACTTCCGACACGGTGGAATTCGGGCTGACGATGAAGACTTGTTGGTGTTCAAACGAGGCACAGGCACCGTAGGTGTGTTCCTGAACGCCACTCCGTTTGGTCTGCGACTGCACGAGGTGGACGCCGTGATGGTAGCCCAGGGAGATGTGATCCCCGGGCTCAGCAGTGGCACTCCTACTGTCCTCCCATTGCGGCTGGATATCACCCCAGGAGCCACGACGGTGGCCACGCTTCCGCAGAGTCAGGATCAGTCATCGGTGGCGGACCAGTTGCTGCCTCAGATTGACGACCGACTCATCCGGGACGACAGCCCACAAGGGTTCGCAACCCCCCAGCTCCCCAGCTCCAACCAACACACCGGATCCGATCTCTTGCCGCAAATTGAAGGCCACGAGGGTGAGGATCTGACTCAGGATTGGACCAGTGCCTTGACCAATCACCACGACCAGAGCGCTCCCAATAATCCAGGGTCCCACACAGCCACTGTGGCTACGGGCACTCAGGGCACTGGATTGTGGGCTTCTCAGGACGACGATGATTTGTCTGCTCGCGTGCGAGATGAGGTGTTCCGGGAGCACACGAGTTCCTGGGACTATCTGGACTTGGCTTCCCAATGGGTGGCCCAGTGGTGGAGCTAGGCGGAACCCGTCCCTGACCCACCGAGCTCCTTGCCCAAAGCAAGGGGCTTTTTCTTTGCGCAAAGTGGTAATCCGAAAGCTTTGGAGAGTCTTGCAAGTTCCTAGTGTTTAGGCTTCTCGGCATCGGTTTGGGATGCCGGAAAGGGAGCTGTCTAAGGACCTGGGGACAGTTAACGCCTCGGCTCCGGAAAGCGACCCAAGAACCGACATTCGCCCGAGAAGGTCGCAAGCCCAGGGATTGCAAAACCGGCCCGAACCTACCGAAGCACATACAGCTCCGGGCCCACATGGTGCGTGACCACCATGCCCAGCAAGGTATGGGGCGTGGCGTCGTAAATGCGCACCGGCAAAATCTGGCCCACTTGACGCAGGTTGCCTTCAAACACCACGATGCGATCACACATCGTGCGTCCGCAAAGCTGAATCGGGCCGGTGGTAGAATCAGCGTGTTTTTGGGCCATTTTGCTGGGACCTTCCACCAGCACCTCCACCTCTTGGCCAATAAACTGCTCGTTCAGTTCCAGACTAATCTGGTTTTGCACTTCCAGCAGTTCGTTGTTGCGACGGCGTTTGACCTCCTCGGGCACATCGTCGGGATAGAGTTCGTAGGCTTTGGTGCCAGGGCGGGGACTGTATTTGAAAATGTAGCTGTTTTTGAACCGTCCCCAACGAACCAGCTCCACGCTTTGCTGGAAGTCTTCTTCCGTTTCGCCGCAAAAGCCCACGATAAAATCACTCGTCACTGCCGCCTGGGGCACAGTTTCGTAGATGCGCTGGAGCATTTCCCGATACTGTTCCACTGTGTAGCCGCGCTTCATGCGCTTCAGCACTCGGTTGGAGCCGCTTTGAGCCGGCACATGCAGGTAGTGGGATACTTTGGGCAAGTCGCGCACCGCTTCCAGCAAGTCTTGGGTCATATCCAGCGGGAAGTTGGTCACAAACTTGATTCGGTCAATGCCCTGGACCGGATGGATCATCTCCAACAGGTCCGAAAGCCGCACGCTGCGCTCCCCTTGGCGATATTTGTAGCTGTTGACCGTTTGGCCCAGCAGAGTTACTTCGCGGCAGCCTTCTTGGGCCAGTTGGCGTACTTCGGCCAGGATATGCTCAGGAGGTCGGGACTGTTCGGGGCCTCGCACCTTGGGCACAATGCAATAGGTGCAGAACTTGTCACACCCGATCATGATCCGCACAAACGCCTGATAGGGGGTGGGCCGCATCTGCGGATCCCGAAGCGGATCGTAGCTGACAAAACTTTCGGCCACCTGCTGGCGCGAACCGGCTGTGCGGTCCAGACTCACTTCCAGCTTGGGGCCTGAGCCTTGTTCAATCTGGCGAATCAGCTCAGGGACACGGTGCAACTGGCCCGGGCCTACCACCAAATCCACATACGGTGCCCGTTGAAAGATCAACCCTTGGTCCTTTTGAGCCATGCACCCCAACACGCCGATGATCTTGTTCGGAAAGCGGCGCTTCAGGTGCTTCAAGCGTCCCAGAGCACTATAGATTTTGTCCTCGGCGTGCTGGCGCACACTGCAAGTGTTGAATAGGATCACATCTGCGCGCTTGGGCACATCCACCAGCTCATATCCCTGCCGTCGCAAACTGGCCACTACCAGTTCGCTATCCAGCAGGTTCATCTGGCAGCCTACGGTTTCAATGTACAGCTTTTTGGACTGGGAAGCTGAAGCCGTCATTGCCGGTGCGATAAAAAGGTGAGGTTTTGCCTACTCTGAAGGAAACGATCACATATTACTTTACCAGCAAATCAACTTTCTGACGACGGGGCTTGGGCCGACTCGGCGGATCCCGGAGCGGGCGTTGCCTGGGCTGCATGGCCCACGCTTGCTGCCAACTGTGCCCGATACACCTGAGCCAGCCGGCACCAGCAGACCAGCACCACGAGACTCGTCAGGGCCCAAACCAGGTATTCTGCCGTGTGCACCGGAAACCCTCCCAGGAAGCTGTCTGCCTCTACAATCTTATCGGCCAAGGGGGTGGAAAAGGGCCTGAAGTCCGCACGATTTGCCCAATCGGCCTCAGACCGAAGGCCCGCAAGTTCGGCAAAGTCCACGCCGAATTCACCGGAACTCCTGCACTTTTTATTTTTTCTATTTTTTCTAAAGCGGCCAAGTTGTCTGGGCGAGAACAGAAGGATAGGCATGGGCTAGTCGTGGGGGACTAGCCGTGGGTTTGGGTTTCTTGGTTTCCTTGCGTGTACAGGAGTGAGGTCATGTACAAGCATTTGCTGTTGGCTGGTGTGGTAGTGGCTGGGCTAGGTCTGTTGGGTGCAGATCAGGCCGAAGCTGGCTTGTTGGACACGCTGGGTACAGTGGAGCTTTGGCATGGTGGGGATTGTGGTTGTGCTCCTGCCGCTTGTGCTCCTGCTGACTGTGCTCCGGTGAAGTGCTGTCCCCGCCGTTGCTGCCGGCGAGGAGGGCTGCATCGATTGTTCCATCACCATCGTTGCTGTCGGCCCAAGGCTTGTTGCCCCAAGGTAGAGTGCAAGCCTTGTGCTCCGGTGAGCTGTGCCCCGGCCAAATGCTGCCCGCGTCGCTGCCGTCCTCATCGTTGCTGCCCGCGGCGCTGCCGCCCCGTGCGCTGCGCTCCGGCTTGTGCTCCTGTGGCGTGCTGTCACTAATAGGGGCACACATTCCCCCAAAGGAGCCTCCTTGGACGATCGTCGGCAACTGGCAAGGTCCGTCCTTCCGCAGCCAGGCTTCGGAACCCTCTCCGGAGCCTGGTTATTTTTTGCTACGATGGCCACACTTGCGAAAAACCCGGGCAGGGGAAGCCAGACAGGTGCGTTGTGCAACAACTTGGATTTTGCCCTCAACCCGGAAACACAGGAGGGAACCCAACCATGCTGCACGCTTTGGTCATGGCCGGAGGAGCCGGCACGCGATTCTGGCCCGAGAGTCGAAAAGCACGCCCTAAGCAACTCCTTCCCCTGGCCGGTTCGCGCAGTTTGCTCCAGCAGACGGTTGACCGCCTGGGTGCTTTGGTGCCTCCGGAGCGCATCTTGGTCATGACCAATCAGGCTTTGGTACCAGCAGTGAGAGAACAGTTGCCAGAACTTCCTGAGACCAACATTTGGGGCGAGCCGTGCAAACGGGACACGGCCCCCTGCATCGGCTTGGCTGCCTTCTGGTTCCAGCATCAGGACCCTGAAGCTGTGATGTTGGTGGTGCCGGCTGATCATGTCATTTCGCCTTCGGAGAAGTTTCACGAGGCGGTGCGGCAGGGAGTTCGGCTATTGGAGTCGGGCCAGGGACAGTTTGTCACTTTCGGCATTCGTCCCCACTACCCGGCCGAAACTTTCGGCTACATCCAGTGCGGCCAGCGGCTTCAGGGACCGCAGGTCCAACTGCCCTGTTTCCAAGTGGTCCGCTTTCACGAAAAACCCAAAGCCGAACGAGCCCGAGAGTACCTTCAAGACGGCAATTTCTTCTGGAACTCAGGAATCTTTCTTTGGCGTGCCAGGACCATTCTGGAGGCACTTCAGGAATATCAGCCTCAGATGTATGAGCTGTTGCACCGGATCGCTCAGAGTTTCGGAACCCCCCAGTTTGAACCCACCTTCCAGGAGTGCTTTGCCCAAATCCAGGGCATCTCCATTGACTATGCGGTGATGGAGAAGGCTTCTTCGGTAGTGGTTGTGGAGGCTCCGTTTAGTTGGGACGACTTGGGCTCTTGGCGGGCTTGGGCACGGCTCCGAGAAGCTGATCCCCAGGGCAACACGGTCCAGGGGAAGTTCCTCGGCCTGGAGAGCCAAGGCTTGATTGTTCGCACCGACGACGATCATCTGGTAGCTGCCTTGGGCGTGGAAGATCTGATTATTGTCCACACGCCTGATGTCACCCTCGTGGCCCGAAAAGACCAAGAAGAAGCCATCCGACGGCTGGTGCAGCAACTGGAGAAGCAGGGGTGGTCTGAGTATCTGTAGGCGTCCGGGAACGACCGACTCGGCCCAATGAGTCGGCCCGGCCGATCGTAGTGCTGGTTTGTGTCCCCGGGAGTTGGGCCCAAGGCACCGGGCTTAAGGTCCCCAGCGAGCCAGGGGTTTGAGCCGACTGCTGCGACCCAACTGATCCGTCAACAGCAAGTCTCCCCGATACACTCGCCACCGAAAAATCCCCTGGGAACCATCGTTCCAGCGAATCTGGAGTACATCTCCTCTCATGTTGGCTTGGCCTTGCAGCCGGGTTTGAGCCTCCACGCGTCGTGGGATGCCGAACTGGTCCGGTTCAAAAATGCGGCGGCGATCAAACTCCACAAATACCTGCCCCTGGGAACCAAAAAGCCACTGTCCTCGAGGGCTTTTCCACCATCCTTGCAACCACCCCGGAATGGAGCCCGCGGCGGAGGAGTTGAAGGAGGAAGCTATCTTGGGAGGGGCCACCCGCCATTGCTCCAGCCAGCTTTGCCAAGTGGCGTGGATGGCCTGGGCGTGCTGAGGTGGAGCGATCCAGCCGGTGAAATATCGTCCCCAGGGCGCTTCCACAGCCAAGGCATGAGCAAGCAGGGGACGCGGGCCGGATCGTGCAGCGTCCACGCGCAGGGCTTTCCACCGGCGCCACTTCTGTCCTGCCACTTGGGCTTCCCGGCCCAGGCGGTCGGCCGTCAGGGTTCTTATGGCGTGGATCAGCTCGGCCTTCAGAGGCCCACGCGAACCCAATGCCCGACGCCGCGGCACAAAAGTGGCCCAAATCCCCTGTTCCCACAACGCTAGACGCTCAGGAGGCCGCTTGGGGCTTAGCAGGACAAATACAAAGTTGCCTCGGGGAACATCTTGCACCCACCATCGGGGGAGCTCCGGAGCTCGGCATGCTCCCGCTCCAAAGACTACTTCGCCGGCTTGCTGGGCCGAAGTGGGCTTCAGCCGCGGTGGAGATGGTCGCTTCGGAGCCTCTGGCCTGGCAAATCGTGGGCCTGATGGACCAGCTCCCAACGGAACACAAACCACTCCTATCAAGCACCAACGCAGCAAAACGCCGGGAGCAAGCATGGGCGCCTTTTCCTTGGAAACAGGTGGGTTCTGTCTTTTGCATCGTTTCTCCCTGGGAAGCGACTCCCCTGAGAATCCTTTCCGGGTGGAAATTCGCCTGATGCAAAAAATCCGACAATCAGGCCTTTTTGGAAAAGTTTCGCAGGTTGGGGCGGGCTATTGTTGACAGGGGGCGTGGACTTTCGCAATGGCAGTGGGTCTGGGAGCCGGTTCGTCCCAATACGCAGAGGAAATGAGTCCGGATGAAGGCTCTTCACTTGATCAACGGCGAGCACTACGCGGGAGCAGAGCGCGTGCAGGACTTGCTGGCTCAGTATCTGCCCGGTTTCGGGGTGGAGGTGATTCTGGCCTGTTTGAAGCCTAAGGAGTTTCCCCAACGCCGACACGCCCATGAGGCGGAGCTGATCCTGGCGCCGATGCGAGGGCGTTGGGACCTGCGGCCCGTGGGGCAACTGGCCCATCTGGTCCGCCAACGCGGTGTGGCGGTGATTCATTCCCACACCCCTCGGGCGGCTGTGATTGGCCATCTGGTTTCGCACAGCACCGGAGTGCCTTGGGTGCACCACATTCACGGCCACACGGCCACCGAGGTGCGTAAGGCGTGGTGGGCCCGAGCTGTGGCCATGTTGGAAAACCGCTTGGTGCGTCGGGCTCAATGCTTGCTGGCCGTGTCGGACTCGGCCGCCCAATATCTCAAATCCCAAGGCATCCCGGAGAATCGCATCCGCGTCGTGCCCAACGGAATCCCTGTGCCTGAGAAGTTGCCACCTCGACCAGCCCCGGAACAGCCCTGGAACTTGGGAGCCGTGGGACTGTGGCGCCCCCGAAAGGGATTGGAAGTGCTCATCCTGGCCTTGGAACTGCTTTGGGATCGGGGAACTCCTGCCAGAGTGTGCGTGGTGGGGACTTTTGAAACGCCTGCCTATCGCCGCAAAATCGTCCGGCTCATCAACCAGGCAGGATTGAGCCACGCAGTGCACCTGTTGGGCTTCTGCTCCGATGTGTCAAGCCAACTGGCCCAAATGGATCTGCTGGTTTTTCCTAGCTTGCTGCCCGAGGGAATGCCTATGGTGCTGCTGGAAGCTTTGGCTGCGGGAGTGCCAGTGGTGGCCAGTCGGGTACCAGGGGTGGAAGATGTGATCTCTCAAGAGGTGGGTCAATTGGTTCCTCCCGGAGAGCCAGCCTCGCTGGCCCGGGCCATCACATCGGTGTTGGAGGATCCAGACCGTTGGGCCCAAATGCGCCGACAAGGCCACGCTTGGGTCAGACAGCGCTTTTCGGCTCTGCAAATGGCTCGGCAAGTTGCCCTGGTTTATCAAGACCTGACCGGACAAAAACTCCCCGTCCCTCTGGATACCTCCATGGCTCCACCGGCCTTAAGTGCGTCCTCTGCCTCCGGTTGAGCTTTTGCCTAAAGAGGGCCTGTGTCAGAGTTATCGGAACAAGCGTTTGTACCAAGGCAGTTGGGCCTGCTGAGGAGCTTGTCTTGCCGCAGGAGGCTTTTGCACCACCGCAGGAGCAGTTTTCCCGGTGGGCTTGGTGGCCGGAGCTTGTTGCACTCCCGGGGACTTCGCTTCCTTGGACCTAAAAGGCCACAGGTCTTTAATCCCTTGGGCCACTCCGTCGGCCAGCCGTTTCCACACAGGTGGCTTGGAGTCTTGGGGTTTTTCGGTCCGTGGTTGGGTGGACACAGATGCCCTGGAAGCTGTTGTTGTCCTGGGCTTGTGGGGGCTCACCGCAGGCAATCGGCGTGGCGACGCAGCAGGCACGGGTTTTCGCCCTTGGGGGAAAGAAGTACTCCCTGAACGAGCAACTCCCGAGGCGGAAATCCCCGAAGGAAGCACGCTCCCTGGTGGCCCTTGCGGTGGCTTCTTTGTCCAGGTGCGATTGGGCCACTGTTGGGGCGAGACTGGCAAAGCTGGCGCCGCAGGCT
>JAJRRR010000334.1 GCA_024279285.1 Planctomycetota bacterium | reverse complement strand
GGACCCCACGGTGCAGGTGTGAGGTAAGGGGCCTCTCTCGGGGGAGGCTCTTTTGGGTATTCCTTCTGGTTCTAGCTTCAAGGAGTGTGGCCGTGCAGGTACGAACTCCGCAAGAGGTGTTGGCGTTGTGTCGGGATCGGGGAGTGAAGGCCGTGGACTTGCGGTTCATGGACTTCCCGGGACTGTGGCAGCACTTCACCATCCCGGTGGACAAACTGGACGAGGAAACCTTTGAGGCAGGGGTGGGCTTTGATGGGTCCAGCATCCGCGGCTGGCAAAGCATCAACGAAAGCGACATGCTGGTGGTCCCTCAGCCCGAAACCGCCTTCATTGATCCGTTCACCGAAATCCCCACTCTGGTGATGATCTGCAACATTCAGGACCCCATCACCCGGGAAGACTACACCCGTGACCCTCGCAATGTGGCCCGAAAGGCCGTCAACTACATGAAAAGCACCGGAGTGGCTGATGTGGCCTACTTTGGGCCCGAGGCGGAGTTCTTCATCTTTGATGATGTCCGGTTTGATCAGACGGCCAATCAAGGGTTCTATTTCATCGACAGTATCGAAGGCGAATGGAACCGTGGCCGGGAAGAAAATCCCAACCTTGGCTACAAGCTGCGGCACAAAGAGGGTTACTTCCCGGTGCCTCCGGCCGACCAAATGATGAACATCCGCAACGAGATGATGCAAACGATGATTGAATGCGGGTTGGAGGTGGAGTGCCAGCACCACGAGGTGGGCACTGCTGGTCAGGCCGAAATTGACCTGCGGTTCCAAGAGCTGGTGCACATGGCCGATCAATTGGTCATTTACAAGTACATCGTGAAGAATGTGGCCCGACGCCACAACAAAACCGTCACTTTCATGCCCAAGCCCATCTTCGGCGACAACGGTTCCGGGATGCACACCCACTTCTCCTTGTGGAAAGGTGGGGAGCCGCTGTTTGCCGGAAACGGCTACGCCGGGTTGAGCGAAACGGCTCTGTATGCCATCGGCGGCATTCTCAAGCATGCTGCTGCCATCCTGGCCTTCACCAACCCGACCACCAACAGCTACAAGCGTTTGGTGCCCGGGTACGAAGCTCCGGTCAACCTGGCCTACTCGCAACGGAACCGCTCGGCTGCGGTGCGCATTCCCATGTACAGCACCAGTCCCAAGGCCAAACGGATTGAGTTCCGTTGTCCCGATCCTAGCTGCAATCCCTACCTGGCCTTCTCGGCCATGCTCATGGCAGCGCTGGATGGGATCCAGAACAAGATTGATCCGGGCGAACCACTGGACAAGGACATCTACGACTTGCCACCTGAAGAACTGGCCAAGGTGCCTCAAACGCCCGGTTCTTTGGAGGAGGCGTTGCGAGCCTTGGAGGAAGATCACGAATTTCTCCGCCGTGGGGATGTGTTCACCGAAGATGTGATTGAAACCTGGATCAGCTACAAGCGGGAAAACGAAGCCGACGCCATCCGGCTTCGCCCGCACCCCTACGAGTTCTGCCTGTACTTTGACATCTAGTCCCAGGAAACACCTTTTCGGTGTTCGCAGGCGCGGCTCCTTGGAGCCGCGTTTTTTATTGCCTCCAAGAAGCGAAGTTTGGCAGAGCCTAAGATCGCGCAAGGTTTGCCTATTTTCCGCCAGCGCCGGCCACCAAGGCCGAGGGAAACTCTCCCCAAGTACTGGAAAATGCCCTCTGTCCGATGGTATGGTGGACTTGTCCTG
>JAJRRR010000333.1 GCA_024279285.1 Planctomycetota bacterium | reverse complement strand
GTTTGCTTCATCGCAAGCGCTAGCACTGCTATCAGGGCCAAGAAAACTGCTCTCCCAGTGCTTTAAGGGTTTTTTCTACGATTCGGGGCCAATCGGAACGGAGAGCCTCCCAGGTTGCGTGGAGCTGCAAAGAGTGATTGCCCCAGCCCCTCGGAGCCGCTTGCTTGGTCCTCGGCTCCCAGATGTCCAGCGACGCAAGCCCGTTGCCCAATTGCCGAATCCGGCTTGCTCCCCAACTCCCCTAGCAACTTCTCTACGCCTTCTGCGCCGTTGGGCGTGGAGGGTTTGGGGGCTTTGGGCTTTAGGAGTGAGTGGGGCCTATGCCTGGCAACTGCTCCGTTGGGTCTGGGAAGGTTAGAAGGCTCCCAAACCGTCCGATCTTCGTTGCTCCCCCTGACCACAAAATCTCCTTCACCCCCGCAGTCCAAGTCCCATGACCCTGATGGCGGCTTTGAGTGCAGCGAGTTTGAGCGTCCTGGCCGCCTTGGGCTTAGGCGGCCCGTTGGTTCGGATGCTGCGCCTGGAGGAGCAGGGCGTGGTGGGTCGGGTGGTTTGGGTTCTGAGTTTGGGATGGTTAGCCTGGGGGCTACTCCTGGCAGCCTTGGGAGCTTGGGGACTTTGGTTGCCAAGTGTGTTGAGCGTTTTGACCTGGAGTGCAGCCATCGCCGGCATGGTCCAATGGTCCTGGCTTTTTCCATTGCACGCGATTCGAGGCTTTGTGCAAAAGCGTCAATCCCCTCTTGGGCTTCAAAGCTCAGGCATATCTTGCAAGATGCTGCGAGGAGGAGTTTGGCTGGCAGGGGTTGCGGCTTGGGCAGTTGCCGCTCTGACCCTCTTTGCTGCCTTGGCTCCTCCCACAGCAGGCGACGCCCTCTGCTATCACCTCAATCTGCCTAAGCATTTCCTGCTGCAAGGACGGCTGTTTTATTGGCCCTGGGACGACAACATCACCTATCCGCTGTTGGTGCAGATGTGGTATCTGGGGGCATTGGCCTTAGGTCCTCCTTGCACGGCCACTTTGATCCATTGGATCAGTGGTCTGCTGCTAGCCGGGGCCGCTTATGAGCTGGCCCGGCAACTCATGCCCCGAGCTGCTGCCCGACTGGCCGGGGCTTTGGTGTTGCTGGTGCCCGGGGTGGGGAATCAAATGAGCGTGCCTTTGAACGACCTTCCCTTGGCCGTTTATGCCACGCTGACCCTGGCCGCCACTTTGCAATGGCTGAAAACGGCTCGTCCTGCGGCTTTGCACGCTGCGGCTTTGGCTTTGGCCGGAACGCTGAGTGTGAAATACGCCGCTGCTTTGACGCTGGGCAGTTGGGCGACTCTGGCTGCTGTGGCACTGTGGCAAAGCCCCCTGCCCAGAAAAACCTTCCTGGCTTTGGCCACGGTGGCCGTGGGCGCGGGAGTGGTGGCTTGCCCCTGGTATCTGAGAGCCTGGTGGCATCGGGGCAACCCGGTCTATCCCCTGCTGTCTTCCTGGTTCCCTAGCACACCTCCTGCTCCCAAGCAGCGCGACAAAACCCCTCTGGATGTCCGAGTCCCTGCGGTACTCTCAGCTCCTTGGCAGGTGACTTTCGCTCCGCAGCGTTTTGGAGGTCGGGGGCATCGGCTGGGCGTGTTGTTTTTGGCCGTGGTGCCAGGTGTGTTGCTGCGTCGCCGAAGCATGCCCTGGCTTTTGTTGCTTGGAGGAGCCGGGACCTATCTTGTGTTGTGGTATGTGCTGAGGCAGAACTTGCGATTCTTGTTGCCTCTAGTGCCCTTGGGTACGGCAGTGGCTGCGGAGGTGATCTTTCGCAGTTGGCGGGCAGGTCCTTGGACGCGCTTGGCTACCTTGAGCGTGCTGATGCTCGTGGCGGCCGATGCGGTGGTCAGTGCAGGGCGACGAGCCCACTATGTCGCCCCCGTGGTGCTTGCCCAAGAAAACACTGTCCAATTCCTCCAACGACACGGTGTGCCGTGGGTAGAGAAAACGGATGCCAACTGCCGCTGGCAAATTCTCAGCAGCGATCCGCGGATGTTTTATCTGCCGGGCCAAGTGGTCCGTGAAAGTGTTTATCGTCGCGTGCGGGGGCTTCCCAAAACAGCAAAGCCCCACGAGGTTTGGACCCAACTGGTAGCCGATGGTTTTACCCATTTGGTTGTCTGTGGTCGGGGGCCTTCGGCCCGACGCACCGCCAGGCTCTGCCACCGTTTGGCCCAAGCCCATCTAGCTCAACTCCTCATCCATCGCCCCGGCTTCCAGCTCTGGAAGCT
>JAJRRR010000332.1 GCA_024279285.1 Planctomycetota bacterium | reverse complement strand
CGAAGCTTTTTTGCAGAATGACATTGCGTCCTTTGGGACCCAGGGTGACTTTGACAGCTCGGGCCAGTTTGTTCACCCCACGACGAATGGCTTCTCGGGCTTCCTGGTCAAAAGCGATCATCTTGGCCATGGCTGTTGTTCTCCTGCTAAGCAAGGGGAAGTGGAGGAGACGGGAGCACTAGTCTTCAATCACCGCCAGAATGTCGTCTTCCCGCATGAGCAAGTATTCCTCGTCGCCGATTTTGAAAGTTTCCCCGGCGTAGGAAGCAAACAGGATGCGGTCGCCGGGCTTGACTTGCAAGGGGCATCGGGTTCCATCGTCCAGGAGGCGTCCGTTGCCTACGCTGATGACCTTGCCCCGAGCAGGCTTTTCCTTAGCGGTGTCGGGCAGGACAATTCCGCCGGGAGTTTTTTCTTCGGTTTCTTCGCGTTGAACCACCACGCGGTCCCCCAGGGGCTGAAGCTTGATCTTGGTTTGCTTTTTGCTCTTGGTTGCAGTGGCCATGGACACTCCTCCGCAAAGAGGCACAGGATTGCCGTCCGCTTATCCAAAACAGAATCTCTTGCCTGCCACTTTGGCTTGGCAAACAAGGCTGCCTCGGTAGAGAGCAAACGGTGTGCCCAAACAGTGATTTAGCGTAAGTTATTTGCTAAGACAGGGTTACGAACAGAGCCTTACGCCCAAAAACCATCCCCGACGCTGTCAACTTGACAGCCTGGAATCTGCTCTAGCGTAGAGGAACCTTTTCCAGAGAACCCGTCCCGGACAGGAAGTGGAGGCGGCGGGAATCGAACCCGCGTCCCGCGACACATCCACGCGTGCCTCTACGTGCGTAGTCTGTCTTTTGATTCTGACCGTCGGGGCTCCGACAGACAGGATCCCACGACGGCGAGCTGGCCACAGGAATCTAACCCGAAGCGTAGCCAGCGATGACTTCGGGCGAGTCGGGTTTGGCGGCCGGTTTTAGGGTCTCCCCGACAAAGACCCAAAAACCGGGGCTGCGGTTTTTTAAGCAGCCAGAGCGAAGTTGTGGTTGGCAGTTATTCTGCCGGTCAGCTTGTTACGTGGTGGCTGACCAACCACGGCACGCAGCACCGCGCTTCAGTTGCCCGGTCGAAACCATTTCGCCCCCGAACAACTGATCCGTCAAAAATAATACGCACCAGCGGAGAAAAAACAAACGATTTTTTCGCCTCCTGGGGGATTTTTCCGGCAAAGTTCTGGTCCGTGCCCCTTTCCGCTTCTGCCTTGCCGCAAAGAGAAATCTGTTTTTGTCGTAAGTTGCTTTGAAAAAACGCACTTGTGGCAATTTGTGCCAACTTCACCGGGGACACCTCTTCGGAGCAGTTCCCCTGGTGCTGGGTGGAAGATTTTTGGTACGATCCTCCCCTTAATAGCTCTGTGCTCCAAGGAGGAGATCGGTCATGGCCACGGAAGGTGTCACCCAAGTTCAGGCAGGAAGTTCTGCCCCGGGCCAAACCGCAGGACCTCACTGGTTGCAAGGGATTAAAGTCCGCCCCTTGGAAAAGTCTTTGGCCATTCAAGGCCGGGTTTTTGTCGTGGGCACCGGGCGCTCCGGCACCACGCGGCTGGCTCAGGTCCTGGGCACGCATCCGCAGGTGTTCGCCTGGCCTTTTGAAACCCGATTTCTGGTCGATCCGGATGGATTGCGCGACTTGGTGTACTTTTTGCACGAAAGCCACGACTACTTTCGGGCCAATGCGGCCGTGCACCGCTTTGAAGAACTGATGCTCCAGAGCATCCACCGACCGATGACCTCCGTGGTGGAGGAGTCGTGGTATTGCGCCCATGTGCGACAGTTTGTCAGCCAACTGGTGCAAACCACTTTTGACGAAGCAGTCGGAGAGCGAGTGTTTGTACGGTATGTGTGCCGGTATTTTGCGGATCGCGGGGAGCTGATCGGGCTGATCCGAGAGTTCGTGGACGAACTGTTCTCGCGTCCTGCTCTGGCAGCCGGTAAAACCTTCTGGTGCGAAAAAACTCCACTGACCATGCTGGCCTTGCCGTTTTTGTGGGAAGTGTTTCCCGAGGCCCGGGTGGTGCACATCAAGCGCGACCCTCGCGGGGTGGCCGAGTCGCTACTGCGCCAGCCCTGGGCACCTGAAACGCTCCCGGGGGTGTTGGACTTCCTGGAGCCTATTTATCGGCGTTGGGCCCAAATCAAAACCCAATGCCCAGTGGACCAAGACCCTCGCTACCAGGAAGTGGCCCTGGAAGACCTGGCTGCTGATCCTCAGCGCCGCTTGAACGAGCTTTGTCAGTGGCTGGGGCTTCCTGCGGCCCAGTGGCAGGGAAGCTTTGACCCTCGGCGGGTTCACGGATGGCAAGAGCGTCTTTCACCCCAACAGATTCGTTTGTGCGAACAACGGCTCCGGCCTTACTTTGAGCTGATGGGCTACCCGATCTAGGGGTTTGCTCCAAGGGCGCTTGCTCCCCAGCAGCGAGCCACCCTCCCGGCTACTCCAGCACCAGCAGCAGATCGCCGGCTTCTACTTGGCTTCCAGGCTCCACGAGCACGCGCTCTACTTTGCCGTCGGTTTCGGCCGTGATGGTGGTTTCCATTTTCATGGCTTCCAGGGTAAAGAGTTTTTGCCCTTTTCGCACGCTGTCTCCGGGGCGAACGGCCACCGTGACGACCATACCGGGCATGCTGGCGGCCACATGCTTGGGGTTGTCCGGGTCGGCTTTTTCTCGCGCTTGGGCTTTGCTCTCCAGGGACTGATCTACGATGGTCACATCGCGCGGCTGGCCGTTGAGTTCAAAGAACACATGTCGGGTGCCGTCCGGGTGAGGCTCACCGGTGGTCAGATACTTGATGATGAGCGTCTTCCCCGGCTCAATGTCCACGGCGATTTCCTCGTTGGGCTTTTGTCCGTAGAAAAACACCGGAGTGGGCAACACGCTGGTGTCCGAATACTCCTGCTGGTGCTGGACAAACTCACGATAGACTTTGGGATAAAGCAGATAAGAGACCACCTCGCGCCGCGAGGGCTTGCGGCCCAAAAACTCCTCCACCTCTTGTGCGGCTTTGTTGAAATCAACCGGAGGGAGCACTTCACCGGGGCGTTTGGTAATCTCCTCCCCTTGGCCCCCCACCCGCTTGACCACCTCAGGGGGGAACCCACCCGGGGGCTGGCCCATCCGACCGCTGAGCAAGTCAATCACCGAAGCTGGAAAAGCCAACTCGCGGGAGGTGTTGAGCAGGTCCTGGGCTCGCATGTCGTTGGCTACCAAAAACAAAGCCATATCGCCCACCGCCTTGGAAGTGGGCGTGACCTTCACAATGTCGCCGAAAAGTTGATTAACTTCGGCATAAGCCCGACACACTTCGTCCCAGCGGTCTTCCAGGCCCAAGGCTCGGGCTTGTTCGTACAAATTGGTGTATTGCCCCCCGGGCATTTCGTGCTCGTACAAATCGGCGCCGGCCGGAGGGGTGGGACTTTCAAAGGCCGTGTAGAACTGGCGCACGGCTGCCCAATATCGGGCCAAGCGGTCAAGCTCTCGGGCTTCCAGAGCCGAGCGCCGCGGGGTGAATCGCACTGCATTGACCAGCGTGTTGAGATTCACCTGGCTGGTGCCGCCGGACATGGGAGCCATGGCCCCATCGGCAATGTCCAGTCCCGCATCGGCTGCTTTCAAAATAGAAGCCGCCTGAATGCCGGCGGTGTCGTGCGTGTGAAAGTGAATCGGGATGCCCACCTCTTGGCGAAGTGTAGAAACCAGCTTTTCGGCGGCATAGGGAGTACACAATCCGGCCATGTCCTTGATGGCCAGCAGATTGGCTCCCAGCCGCTCCAGCTCTTTGGCCAGTTCCACATAGTATTTGAGGTTGTACTTAGGCCGTTTGGGGTTGAGGATGTCGCCGGTGTAGCAGATGGCTGCTTCGCACAAAGCACCGGTCTCGCGCACGGCTTCAATGGCCACGCGCATGTTGGGCACCCAGTTGAGTGCATCAAAGACCCGAAACAGATCTATTCCGGCCTGGGCGGCTTCGTGCACAAAGGCTTGCACCACATTGTCCGGATAGTTGGTATAGCCCACGGCGTTGGAGGCTCGTAGCAGCATTTGGAACAAGATGTTGGGGATGCGTTCTCTCAATTGGACCAGCCGCTGCCAGGGGCACTCTTTGAGGAACCGCATGGCCGTGTCAAAAGTGGCTCCCCCCCACATTTCAATAGAAAACAGGCCCGGACACAGCCGTGCGTAGCTTTCGGCAATTTGCAGCAAGTCGTAAGTGCGGAACCGTGTGGCCAGCAGCGATTGGTGGGCATCGCGGAAAGTGGTGTCGGTGAAGAACAGCTCTTGTTGCTCGCGTACCCATTGGGCGAACCGTTCCGGACCCAACTCCTGCAATCGCTGCCGAGTGCCAGGAGGAATGGCCCGAGTGCGGTCCAGCTCGGGCACGGGAGCCGGATGGCGTCGCTGGGCTTCGGGACGACCGCGCACCAGAGGGTTGCCGTTGACGATGCAGTTGCCGATGTAGCGCAACAGCTTGGTGGCCCGGTCTTTTCGCTGCGGCAGGTCAAACAGCTCCGGAGTTTCGTCAATAAACCGCGTCGTGCACCGCCCGGCCAGAAAAGTCGGATGGGTGACCAGCCGAATGAGAAACGGAATGTTGGTCTTCACCCCGCGGATACGAAACTCCTGCAAGGAGCGTTCCATCCGCCGGGCGGCATCGACGAACCGGCGTCCTCGGGCCGTGACTTTT
>JAJRRR010000331.1 GCA_024279285.1 Planctomycetota bacterium | reverse complement strand
GCGAGACACTAGCTCCAGTTTGTGCGAAACCGGCTCTGCAAGCACATGCTTTTTCACCAGAGGATTTATCTGTCCAGGGGAGGTGCCTTCGGGGAGCTGGCGCCAGGTGCGAAGGAGCTGCGGTGCTTGTTGGGCCAGTTGACCTGGGGAGAGTCGGGCCACTTGGGCCAAAGGTCCCCAAAGCGGATGGTCCTTTTTTCCCCAGCGACGCCAATATCGCTGCCAGGCCAAGATCAATGGCGGCCGAAGGTCTTCCGGATTGAGCGAAAAGGCCGCCAGTTGGTTTTCCAGCAGGGAGTCGTTTTTGGGGGAGAGGATTCGGGCTAGGTAGTCTCCCACGCGCCGACGCGCCTGGTCTTGCACCTCCTGGTGCTTACGCTGCACGAAGGTTTGCAACTCCCTTTGGCGGCGATCCAGCTCCTTTTTGAACTCAGCATAGCCGGGCACCTGATGGGGATCGCCAATCAAAGGCAACTGCTCCGGCTCGTAGCAACTGGCAAACACTCCGTAAAGGGAGTAGTAGTCTTCCGTGGGAATAGGATCGTATTTGTGATCGTGGCACCGGGCACACATGACCGTCAGTCCCAGCAGCCCTCGGGTAACCACATCAATCTGGTCGTCAATGTCGTCGTGGCGGTTGTTGTACTTGCGTCCCACGGTCAAAAAGCCCAAGGCGGCCAGGTCTTCCGTGGAAGTTTGGGGCATCAGATCAGCAGCCAGTTGAAGCTTGACAAACCGGTCATAAGGCATGTCCTGATTCAAAGCCCGAATGACCCAATCCCGATAGGTGTAAGCATACGGGTAGCGGCGATCCTGGCCGAAGGCGTATCCACGGGTGTCGGCATATCGGGCCACATCCAGCCAGTGGCGTGCCCAACGCTCCCCATAACGCGGGGAAGCCAACAGGCGATCAATGAGCCGTTCGTAGGCATCGGGTCGGGGATCATGCACAAAGGCTTCCACTTCCTCAGGCGTGGGCGGCAGTCCCCAAAGGTCCAACATGGCCCGGCGAATCAAAGTGCGGCGATCCGCCTGGGGTGAGGGGCTCAAACCGGCCTTTTCCAATCGGGCCAGCACGAACAGGTCCCAAGGCACTCGGGCCCAATGGCGGTGTTTTACCTGCGGAAGCGGCGGACGACGCAGCGGCTGCAAGGCCCAGTGTCGGGCCAAAGCCTGGGCAAAACGCTCTTCCCAACTCAGGTCCTGGGCGGAAGCCGGGGGGGATTTGGGCCAATAGGCTCCGTGGGCGATCCAGGTGCGCAGCACTTCCACTTCGGCCCGGGCTAACGGTTCCTCCGGAGGCATTTCCACCTGATCGGGATCCTTGCCGCTGACGACCAGATAAAGGCGGCTTTTTTCCGGGGCACCGGGCACCACGGCCGGACGCCCACTGTGGCCCCCCTGCAACATGGAAGGCAACCGATCTAGCCGCAACCCGCTCTCTTGCACCTCCGGTCCATGACATTCCCAACACCGCTTGGCCAAAAGCGGCCGCACTTTTTGCTCAAAAAACACTTCCAACTGACGAGGGGAAGGCTTTTGGGCCCAAAGCCCCCGGCTGCCAAAAATCACAACTACCACTGCCACGCAAAGAGAAAACCTAGCAACACCTCTCATGGTGCTAGACCTTCGTTGGGGCGGGGCAAGTTGAGGCGGGAAATGGAAAGCTTTGGCAGAAACATCAACGACCCTTTATCTTATCGGCAACTGGGTCGGATCGCAACGACGCCTTTCGGGCCGACTCTTTCGCGGATCGCCTCCCTGTGCACCTTGAACCCAAAGGCACTTCAGGCTCATTGACGAAACCGCTCCACCAAGGCTTGAAGTGAAGCGGCGATCTGGTCCAGGCGGCGTTGAAGCTGCTCCTTGATTTGAGGAAGCTGGTCAGCCGAAGGAACCTTTTGGTGGACGAACAGATAGCACTTCACCTTAGGCTCAGTGCCCGAAGGGCGCACCGCCACGCGGTTGCCAGGCTCCTGAAGCTCCAGAAACACCAGATTTCCCCGGGGTCCGGAAAGTGGCTCGGTGCTCCCGTCCCGACGACGAATCTCCCCACTGCCATAGTCCCGCATGGCCACCACTTCCAGCGAGCCCAACTCTTGTGGCGGCTCCTGACGCAGATGTTGCATCAGGGCTTGCATCTGTTCCATGCCCTTAGCTCCCGGCATAGTGAAGGTAAGCAACCGCTCTTGAAAACACCCATAGCGCAGATAAAGCTCATCCAGGTGCTGATGGAGTGTTTTGCCTTCCCGTCGGCACCAGGCGGCCAATTCGCTCAGCAGCAGAGCCGCCACGGCGGCGTCTTTGTCTCGGGCATAGGTGCCCACCAGATACCCGTGGGACTCCTCCGTGCCCAGCACAAAGCGCTCCGGACCGTTTTGGTCCATGGCTTGGGCAATCCATTTGAATCCTACCAGCAAGTCGCCCACGGTGCGCACCTGATAGCTTTCGGCCACTTGGCGAATCATTTCTGTGGTGACCAGAGTTTTGACCACGAAGTGCTCCGGGCTTAGAGAGCCTTGGCGGCTGCGGTGCTGAAGCAGGAAGTGGCAAAGCAGCACGCCGATCTGGTTTCCGGTAAGCACGCGCCACGGTCCCTCGGGAACCACCGGAGCCGCAGCCCCTAATCGGTCTGCATCCGGATCCGAGGAGAGGATCAGTTCCGCTCCGCTGCGTTGGGCGTGTTCGATAAGAGCGTCAAAGGTTTCGGGGTTTTCGGGGTTGGCCACATGGCCGGGCACATTGGGAAAATCCCCATCGGGCGTGGCATGAGGGCCATACACCTCCACCGAAAACCCGGCCCTTTGAAGCACCGGCAACACGCTCGTGCAGCCCACGCCATGCATCGGAGAATACAACACGCGAAGCTCCCGAGGACCTCCTACCGATTGAGCCAGCACCCCTTGCAAGTAGGCCTCGTCCACCTCTTGTTGGCAAAAGATCACTTGTCCCTGCTCCACCGCTT
>JAJRRR010000330.1 GCA_024279285.1 Planctomycetota bacterium | reverse complement strand
TCCCTCCGGGCGTACTGGGTAAGTTTTTGAGCATCAACAGGTTGCGACAAGTTCTTGCCGAATCCCGCTCCACCCGGCGAGCTCACGGCTAGTTTTCCACCACCCTCGGTGAGCCCACGGCTCTAGCCGTGGGAGGATGGCCAAGCCGCTATTGAAGTCTTTCACTGTAGTTCGGCGCGCGGCTGGCAACGCCTGAAAATTGGCGCTGGTTGTTGGTTTGGTGCTTGTTGCAAGCGGAGATGTGCCCTCTCAACTCCGCTCCCCCAACTGAAGCTGGGGCTGGCCGGAGTTCGGCGTGCGGCTGGCGACTTTGCGGCCTGTGGCGCATGAGAGTAAACGCCGATTCTTGTTTCGGCACCCGGTGGAAGTGGCGGCACGGTTGTTTTTCTTTTTCGTCTCCTCAATACTTCGCTCCCCCACCACTACCCTATCCCCTCAAGCCTCCCGCGGCTTCAGCCGCAGGCTCGCCCAAGACCCATGACCATCCTCGCCGCCTCCCGCATCTGAAGCTGCGGGCTCGCCAGAGTTCGGCTTGCGTCCTGCGGCGCGAGCTTCCGCTTCGGCTCTGAAGTCAGCAGTGGTGCGGAAGTACCAAAGTGAAGCGGCTTAGCCGCGCGGCTGGCAGCCAAGGGAAGCAAAAGCTGATTGTTCATTGCTTGTGGTTGTTTGACGCAAATCTCTTCGGAAAGTTCAGAAAGAGTTGGGCAAGGAGATCGCGTGTCAGAGCGAAACCTTCAAAACCACTTTGGCCGACCTACACGAGAACACGGTGGGCTTGCGTTGGTGAAGACACCCAGCAGGGAACTTTCCGCAAGCGGGTTTCTGCTCCACGGCGACAAAAGCGTGTGCTCCGAGCCTAACACTCATGCCCTTCGTCCCGGTGCAGCAGTTGTACTGGGAAGCGGCAATCATCAGGATCACTCGCGCTTCCAGTCCAAGGAAGGCTGTTGAGAGTTGTGGTTTGGCTGCTCCAGCAAGAGAAGCAAACGGCACACTGGGAAGCCAGGGTTCTCATTGATTTTTCCTACAAGCTTCCCAAGTTCACTTCGTGAAAGGGCCTGAAATGCTGTGGGTGGAAAAGGGGCAGGGGTGATAGAATCATTTTCCTTCGGGTTGAGTTCTCTCAAAGCCGAACCCATTCCCAGGTGTGGCGCATGACGGCCCAAGAGCCTTTGATTACCGTATCGGGCTATCGGGGGGTGGTGGGTCAGGGGCTACGGGTGCCGGAAGTGGTGCGTTATGTGGCAGCGTTTGCCGGATGGTTGCCGCCGGGGGCGGTGGTGGTGGGTCGGGATTCGCGGCCCTCGGGCCAAATGCTGCTTCGGGCGGTGGAAGCCGCCCTGATGGCCACAGGCCGAACCGTGCTCACGGCCCAAATCGTGCCCACGCCCACCCTGGGCGTGCTGATCTCCCAGCACAAGGCAATCGGAGGCGTGCAAATCACCGCCAGCCACAACCCGCCCCAGTACAACGGACTGAAACTCTTGGTGCGCGACTCGTCCACCGGCCACGGGCGCGTGCTCAACCGCCGCGAAGGCCAACAGGTGCTCAAGCGTTACAAGCAAGACCAATTGCCCTGGGCTTCGGCCGAACAGTTAGGTCAGGTTCAGAACTGCTCTCAAGAGGGCGAAGAACATCTGCGTCGGGTGCTTCAGACCGTTGGCGTCCGAAACATCCAGGCGAGGCGTTTTCAGGTGTTTGTGGACTGCAACGGCGGGGCGGCCGGACCGTTGGCCGTGGAGCTGTTGCGCCGCTTGGGATGCCAGGTGCAAGGGGTGGGACTGGCCCCCGATGGCCACTTCCGCCATCCGCCGGAGCCCACCGAGGAAAACCTCCGCCACCTGGCCCCAGAGGTAAAAAGCCTCCGAGCCGCAGTGGGCTTCTGCTTGGACCCCGACGGAGATCGCCTGGCTTTGCTGGACGAACAGGGGCGCTACATTGGCGAGGAGTACACGCTGGCACTGTGCACTTGGCATCGTTTGAGCCGGCAGGCTGGTCCGGTGGTGAGTAACTGTGCCAGCTCTCGGCTGACTGCTTGGCTGGCTCAACGCTTCGGCGTGCCCTACCGCGCGGCGGCCGTAGGCGAAGCCAATGTGGTAGAGGCCATGCTGGAGCTGGAAGCGGTGTATGGAGGGGAAGGAAACGGGGGTGTGATTGATCCTCGGGTGGGCTTGGTTCGGGACGCATTGGTGGGCATGGCCCAGGTGCTGGACTTGATGGCCAGTCGGGATCAGGCCCTTTCGCAACTTGTGGCAGAGCTTCCTCCCTCGGTCCTGGTCAAGCAAGCCGTGCCCATGCCGCCGGAGGAATTGGAAGGCTTCTTAGCCCGGTTGCAAAAGTACTTTTCCCAGGCTCAAGCCACCTGGCCCGACGGACTGCGTCTGGACTGGTCCGATCGGTGGCTGCTGGTGCGTCCTAGCAACACCGAGCCTGTGGTGCGTCTGATTGCCGAAGCTCCCACGCGTTCAGAAGCTCAAGAGCTAGTAGAACAGGCTTTGCGTTTGCGTCCGGGAGGCTCGGGCCCAAACCTGCAGGCTTGCGAAGGTCCGGAACACGGCTAAGCGGCCCGTTCTAGCGATGGTCCCAAGGCCAGTAGCTGGTTCGTGACCCTCCGAAACGATATTCCAGGCCCACGCTCAAGGAAAGCAAGTGCATGTTCTCCAGTCCGTGTCCTGCGCCCAATACGATCTGGTCCCGAAACTCCACCACCACCCACAGATCATCGTCCCAACGGTACTCCAAAGCGGCGCCCAAGGGAAATTGCCACAGGGTTTGATCCCGGGCGATGCCCCGTTCGTCGGCAAACGAAAAAGTGGCTCCGCCCACTCCTCCCACCAGGCTCCATCTCCAATGCTGGCTGACCAGCACGGGGCGCCGTGCGGAGAGGTCAAAAAAGATCACATCAGCCCGAGGAAGCCGAGCCCCAGCGTAGCTTGACACCCAAGGACGAGCCCAAGCCCAACGCAATTCCCAATTCCACGGATAGGAACCCTTGAAGTGAAAAAACAGCTCACCCAGGGCATCCGGTTCCAGCTTTAGATCGGGGGCGTCGGGGTAGTGGATCAGTTTGTCGCTACTCAGCGCAGCGACGCGAAAGCCCATCCCCCACGGGTGCTGTTGCCAACCCTGGCTGACCACAGGCCAGGGGATCAGGCGGCCTTGGGCCAGGCGTTGGAGTCCTTGTTGCAGGTGGCCTTGAGGGCCGATCCACTGGGCTGGTTCCCAAAGCGATCGGGGCTGATGCTGCGGAACCGAAAGGGGCATCCAGGGTTCCAAGCCAAGCTCTGAGCCAAGCTCCAGGGGCTCAGCTTCCTGAGCCGGGATAGTTCCGCCGGTTCCCAGCAGGGCCAGCCCCAGGCTCAGTCCCAGCACCGCTTTTTGCATCAAGCTGGGTTTTGGGTTTGCAGAATCGAGGCGCGGACTGCGGTCCCTGGCCGGTTCGCTCCTCAGACCGACTCGCCCAACCGGCAAGCGAAAAAGCTGCCGGTGCTTTGGCCCAGGGAAAACAACTGCCCGCATGGACTCACGGCAGGAAAAGTTCACACCAAGAGGGTTTCCAGTAGCAGGCGCAGCTTGCGCAGCTCAGCGTTGTGGTCGTAGTTGGCATCGGGCTCCGGCTTGATGTCCACACACAAAGCCCGACGATAGCCTGAGGATTCCAGTTGGCTGATCAAGCGGCTGTAGTCCACCTCGCCCTGACCCACACGCACTTGCAGCTTCTCACGGCTGGTGTCGCGCAGACGCACATGCTGCACAAAGGGGAGGAGCTTGGTGTAGTCTTTTCCGGCGGCGGGACCACAGATGTAGTGGCTTGGGTCCAGCGTAATGCCCAGTCCCTTGACATGCTCGCACAACACGGCCGCTGTGTCAGGATCTTCGCTCATGCGTCCACTTTCGGTGGCGATGCTCACCACCACGCCTTCCAAAGTGGCCAACCGCACCAGGGCTTGGAGCCGTTCCACCTCTTGATTGAACGGCGTGCCTAACTCTGCTGAGCGCACCGTCAGCGAAACCACTCTGGTCGCCTTGGCCAAAAGACAGCAGGCGTGAAAACGCTCGTAAAACTGGCGATCAAACCCCTCAAAGTCCAAGTAGTAAGCCACCGGGGTGACCCGATAGCTGTGCTGGCAGCAATAGGCTACCTGATGAGGGTCCCGGACCACCTGATCCGGATGGATTTGCGCCTCAGGACCAACGACCAGTTCCGCATAGCTGAACTCCAAGTCCAGCATGCGTTCCAGGGCTTGTTCCAGGTCCAGGTCGGGAAAACACCCAGATGAGACTGCCACGAACACGGCCACAGTCCTCCTTGACTCAAACAGGCAACAAGATCAGGCCGGGCTGCCAAGCCTCGCGGCCAGGGGGGACTTTTACAACTCTGGCGGATTGGGTGCAACAGCACATTCCACCTTGAGCAAGCGTCGCTCCTGAGAAGGCCGGTGGCGAGTCAGGATGCACTTGCTTGCAAGCCCTGAGGAGCTATATCCCCACGCTCATACCCCCGTCCACAGCAAGCACCTGGCCGGTAATGTACGAAGCGGCCGGACTGGCCAGAAACAGAACGCATGCGGCCACATCTTCCACTTGGCCGAGTCGTCGGGCCGGAACGCGTTTTTTCACTTCATCCTTGAAAGTCGGGCCCAAGGCTGCCGTCATGTCGGTTTCAATGAATCCCGGGGCCACGGCGTTGACGGTGATGTTGCGTCCGGCCAGTTCCATAGCCACAGATCGGGTAAAGCCGATCACGCCGGCTTTGGAAGCCGAGTAGTTGCTTTGTCCCTTGTTGCCCCGAAGCCCCGAGACGCTGGAGATGTTAATGATTCGCCCATAACGACGCTGCATCATCGGCCGTGTGGCTGCGCGTGTAAACAAAAAAGTCCCTCGCAAGTTGGTGGCAATCACTTCGTCCCATTGCTGGTCTTGCATGCGTGGGATGAGCGTGTCGCGTGTAATGCCGGCGTTGTTGACCAGGATGTCTAACCGTTGCCAGCGTTGGACCACTTCGTCCACTACCTGGTTGACTTGTTCGGTGTTGGTGACATCCACGGTCCAGGCATGGGCCTGACCGCCTTCTTGCTGGATTTGTTCCACCAATTGGTTGAGCAGTTCCTGGTTTCGGGCCACACAAGCCACTGCGGCTCCACACCGGGCAAGTTGCAAGGCCACTTCGCGTCCGATTCCTCGGCTGGCTCCGGTGACCAGGGCCACCTGATCCTTCAACTCCACAGGAAAGATCGGCTCGGTCATGGCGGACCCCTTTTGTCAAACAGCAGGTGTTAGCACTCCACGCAGGTGCAGGAGACCCGACGGTCAATGCGACGCAACAGTCCTCGCAACACGCGCCCAGGTCCCACTTCGTAAAAGGTGTCAAACCCTCGTTCCAGCAGGTAGCGCATGGATTGTTCCCATTGCACCGGTTCCAGGACTTGTCGCACAAGCAGTTGGCGGATTTCCTCGGGATCGTTGTGGACTTGGGCATCCACATTGGAGACCACGGGAATTCGTGGGGGGTGGAGCGGGACGCCTTGGAGGGCTTGGGCCAGTTTTTCATCCGCAGGGCGCATCAAGGGGGTGTGGAACGCACCGGCCACAGCCAGAGGCACAGCTCGGGCTCCGACTTGTTCGGCAGCTTGGGCCACCCGCTCACAAGCGGCGTTGTTGCCCGAGACCACCGTGTTGCCCGGACACAAAAGATTGGCCACTTGAAGCACCTCCCCCTCCCGCCGAACCTGGCGGCATAACTCCTCCACCTGCGAGCGTTCCAGACCCAGGATGCTGACCATTCCGCTGGGGGTGGCGTCGGAAGCTTCTTGCATGGCCTGAGCCCGACGCTGCACCACCCGCAACCCCTCCTCAAAGCTCATCACGCCGGCAAAGACCATAGCCGTATATTCACCTAGGCTCAATCCGGCGGCGGCTTCACAGGCCAGGACCACCTCCGGCGACTGCTGCCGCAGCCACTCCAGAGCGGCCAGGGAAGTGACAAAAATGGCCGGTTGGCTGTGGAGGGTGGAGTCTAGCTGTTCGGCGGGTCCGTGAAAGCAGATTTGAGCCAGGTCGTAGCCCAGGACTTCATTGGCACGCTGATAAAGTTGGGCAGCCTGGGGGCATTGCTCCACCAAGCGCTGGCCCATCCCCACCCGTTGGGCCCCTTGACCGGGAAACAAAAACGCAATCCGGCTCAAGGCTTACCCCCTGTTGACTACTCGCCCATCTTCACCATTTCCCGGCCCATGTAGTATCCGCAGTTGGGACAAACCACATGCGAGGGCTTAGGCTCGCTACAGCGTGGGCAGGGTTGAAGTTGCTTGGGACGGATAAAGTGGTGGCTGCGCCGCTTGCCGGTTCGGGAGTTGGACTGTTTGCGTTTAGGGACGGCCATGGTCGGATTCCCTACTTGACACACTTAGGAGGACAAACCTTGAAAGCCTTAGCATACCCCGAGAACCCACGCGAGCAAAGGGGGATGCTTCCGGACACGACCAACCTGGGAATCGCTCGGCCGCCGAAACCCCAGCAGGCTAAGAGCAGTTTGGCTGGACAACTACTGTTTGACCGGCACGGCATACCCGACCGGTTCCACTTCGGCAGCTCTGGTTTGGCGCTGGACGAAAAGTTGGGAATCCGGACCGGAACTTCCCCTGCGTGTTCCGGCGGGTTTCCAACCGCTGGAACGGGCAACGGAGCTGGAACGGATCACCCCAGGACGAGCCGAGGAACCGGAAGTCGTGGGCGAGGAGGAACCAGGACCATTCCATTGAGAAGAGCCCGAAGCAGGCTGGCTTGCCGGTGCAGAGCCCGAGTCTGAACCTTGACCCCCACTTGGCGTGGATCCCCGATAGTCAAATGATCCGTCCGGTGGCACATAAGGACTATTAGAGGGGGGCACTGCGTTTGAGTTGCCAGCCGGGGCCGAAGGCAAGGGTTGACTGGCCGGCTGAGATGCCCCCGCAGGACGCGAGGAATTGGGTGCATTGGGGTAGTAGGGGCCTCGTGGTCCCTGGGCTGTCCGGTTAGTGCGTGCTGCACCGGTCTGGGGAGGTGCGATGCGCTGAGGACCATAGACCAAATCCACCGGTCCGTGTCCCGCCACGCAGCCGACCATGACCAAAGCACCCAAACACGCCACCAGCCCTCGCTTCATGGTTGTTCCCCTTGTGATCCGGGAAAGCGGTTTACGGCGAGGGCCCCAGAGTAGCGAGTCTCCCCAAAGATTCCAGATCAGTTGTTGCAGGCGTTGCTACGGGGGCTAGCAGACCTGCTAACCCAACGCGGCCGTAAGTATAGCTCAGGTGCCAGGGGGGTCCTGAGCAGGAGGTTCGCCTTCGGCTCGCAAAAGCTCCTCCTCGGTTAAGTGGTCTTCCAAGGAAGTAATACCTAGACGAAGAGCCTCTCGGGTGAGTTGGGCCAGATTGTGCACACCCAGTTTGCGCATAGCGCGGGTTTTGTGATTGTCTACGGTGTGCACACTGCGGCCCAAGATGGCTGCAACTTCGCGCACCGTGCAACCCAAGCTTACCAACCGCACCACACGACGCTCCATCGGGGTGAGTTTCATCGGCCCAGTCTTCGCAATCTTGGCGGCAACAGAATCCGTTTCTGAGCACCTTTTTGAACTTTTCCCGTGCGGCTCAGACCAGTCCGCCTGTTCCTATAAGAACTTTATCACTTCAGAATGAGCAAAAATTTTGCGCGTTTGGGGGGATTGCCCCAGAGATTTTTGTAGTTTTTCTCGCCAAACCCACCACAAGGGGGGTGAACTCAAATTTTCTCCCACTATAGGACTGGGCCGAATCACCCACTTGAAGGGTGTGCTCATTTGACAAATCGGCAAATCTATTCTGCAACAGCAAAAAACTTCGGGTTCTTTTGCTGTCGTCAAAATTGATCCCGGAGAGCTTCCTCTAGCACTTCTTCGGCAACATAGATGGGCAAGGGGGGATCGCAGGTCACAGCGACCGCAATGGCATCCGAGGGCCGACAATCCACCTCCACCAGCTCTCCCTCGTGCTTGATCCGCAGCACGGCGTAGTAGGTGTGTTCCCGAAGTTCGGTTATCATCACGCTGTCCAGTTCTCCGCCCAAGTGTTCCACCACCCGGACGACTAAATCGTGGGTCAAAGGGCGAGGAGTGGGCAATCGCTTGACCCGACGGTCAATACTGGCTGCCTCGTAGTACCCGATGACGATCGGAAATTCCCGATCCCCGTCCACCTCTCGCAAGTAGATCACTTGGCGGTCGTCTATATCACTGATGATGATGCGCGACAGTTGCATCTGCACAGGCATGGCTCACCTCGGTGGTGCTGTGGTGCCAGAACTTCGCAGTTCCCATGCGGTTCATTATAGGCCCCAGGTTGCAAGTGCCCTAGTTGTTTCTGAGTCTCCAAGAAGCCCTGGCTAGAGGGTTGGGACAAGGTCCTTATTCGGCTACGATACGGGCCAAGGAATCTCAGGCGGTTCTTACACCCAGGGGAGGCACTCTTATGAAGACAAGGTTGGGCATACCAGGACTCGTGGTTTTTTGGATTGCCTGGGGGCAGGTGCAGTCGGTTTGGGCCGAGGAGTTCTGTCTGGATTGGACTTCTATGCCCTCGCGGCGTTGGGTGGGTCC
>JAJRRR010000329.1 GCA_024279285.1 Planctomycetota bacterium | reverse complement strand
TATGTGCACTACCTCAAGCGCACCAGCTAACTGGGACAACACCGTCTTTTGCCCACTTCACAAGGAGACTCTGTCATGACCACTTCCGCAAGCACTTCTCCTCAGCCCACCCTTGCTGAACTCCAACAGCGTGTGGAGCAGCTCCAGCAGCAGCTTGAGCAACTTCAGAAAAAGCTGCCCGAGGATCGGCTCACCATGGTGGTTTTTTCCGGGGAACTGGACCGGGTGCTGGCAGCGTTGATCATTGCCACCGGAGCAGCCGCCATGGGCCAAAAGGTGAGCATGTTTTTCACCTTTTGGGGTCTGAATGCCTTGCGGCAGCAGAAGCGGCTGCGTGGCAAACCTTGGACCCAAAAGCTCATGACCCTCCTGTCCCCTGCTGGTCCGACTCAGTTGCCGCTTTCCAAGATGCACTTCTTCGGAGCTGGAGCGGCCATGCTCAAGTCCTTGATGAAACAAAAGAATGTTTCGTCCTTGGAGGAATTGTTCCAACTGGCCCGAGATTTGGGCGTGCGCATGGTGGCCTGCGAAATGTCCCGAGATGTGATGGGCATTGACGAGCAAGAGCTGGTTTCGGGCTTGGAGTTTGGCGGAGTGGCCACTTTTTTGGGCGATGCCCTGCGCAGCCGCGCCACGCTGTTTATTTAATTCGGCTTACCCACGGCGTCCCGAGGATGCAACAAGTGAGGATTCTCCCCTGTTCTTGCTTGGGGCAAGGGGGGCAGCTCCCCACACTTCCGCCTTTTCCGGTCTTTAGTTTTGCATTCTTGGCTCGCCGGGGGGCAGATCGCGGAGTAGAATTGAGCGCGCCTGAAAAGTCCTCTTGTTCCCTTTTGCACGAGGAACACCTGCCATGCAATCGGCACTGTGGGTTTTGGTGGGCGTGGCCATAGGCGTAGTGGGAGTGGGACTGTGGCGGCTGTGGAGGGGCAAAAGCCCCTCCGAGCCTCAGTTGCATCACTCCATAGAGCAAATTCGTCAGGTAGGGCAATTGGTTGTGTTGCGCATGTATTTGCAACAGATTGTCACAGCCGAGCAGCACATTGCTGGACGGTGGAAGAACTTAATGAAGTGGCTGGTGGATTCGGCCAAGGTGGCCTTGGTGATTGAATACGATGTGGAGGTCTTTTACGACCTTCAGGACCCGAAGTTCCAGATCCACCTGGAAGGACCTAACCAAGTGCGCTTTGTGCTTCCTCCTTGCCGTCACCGGACCAACATTCGCAAGATTCAGTTCTATGACGAGCGTCAGGCCCGATGGTTGCCTTGGCTCTTGGGCGACATCACGGCGGTGCTGGGGCCAGGGATCTCCGAGGAGCAGAAAAACCAGCTCATTGAAGCTGCCCAGGCCGAAGTGGAACAAAAAGCCCAACAACTCGTGCTGGAAAACCGAGGCCAGATTGCCAACTCCGTCCGACAAACGCTTCAAATGCTGGCCCAAGGGTTCCAAATGGACCAAGTGCAAGTGCAGTTCTCCGAGCAAGAAGCTGCGGCACACCAAGAGGTGGCTTCCTCTTGAACAATGTGTGGCGAAAAACTTCTCCAAGGCAAAAGGCTCGTTGGCATTTGGCCCTGGGAAGACTATAGTGTGGGACACAAGGTTTGAGTTCATTGGTCAAGGGCCATGAGCGACCAGGGCCGGATTCTGGTGTGTCGGGGAGTGCGAGGCGCTACCACCGTGGAGGCCAACGATCGGGAGCAGATTCTGGCCGCCACCCGACAGTTGCTTGCGCTGATGATCCGTCTCAATGGGATACGCAAAGAAGATGTGGCCTGTGCTTTCTTCACCACCACCGTGGATCTCAACGCCGAATTTCCGGCCCTGGCTGCCCGACAGTTGGGATGGTTGGAAGTGCCGCTGTTGTGTGGGCATGAAATGAGTGTGCCAGGGGCCCTGGACCGTTGCATCCGGATCCTCGTGCAGTGGAATACCACCAAACGCCAGGACGAGATCACGCATGTGTACTTGGGGCGGGCGGTCTCCTTGAGACCTGATCTGTCCCAACTGCCCCCGGTGGACTGGGAAGAACTGGAACGCTGGATTCAAGCCCAACTGGAAAAGTATCGTCGGGACCAGACCGGCTAGATTAAGCGGCTTCGGGTTCCTGAGTTTCCTGGGATTCCAAGGGGATTTTCATGTCGCCGAAGTAGTATTTTCGTGCCTCGGGATGGGCAATCACTTCTTCGGGGGTGCCGTGGCAGAGGACTTTCCCTTGGCGGATCACATAGCTTCGGTCGGTGATTTCCAGGGTTTCACGCACCTGGTGGTCGGTAATCAGGATGCCGATGCCTTGGTCCCGAAGCTGGCGGATGATCTTCTGTATGCCGTCAATCGTCACCGGGTCAATTCCGGTGAAGGGCTCGTCCAGGAGGATGATTTCGGGTTCGGAGACCAGGGCTCGGGCGATTTCCAGTCGGCGGCGTTCTCCCCCTGAGAGACTTTGAC
>JAJRRR010000328.1 GCA_024279285.1 Planctomycetota bacterium | reverse complement strand
GCGGACCTGATACCAAGAGCCGCGATGGCAAATAGCCATCGCGGCTCTTGTTTGTGAAAGACACGGAGCTTCGGTGGGGAGGGTGAGCTCAGTGCGAACTTCAGGGTTGCAAATTGCTATCCTTTTAGACCTCGTATTCCACCCGACCGTGGCGCTCGTAGCGGCTGATTCGTTCGGTGGCGTACAGCCCGGCCAGCACGAACTCAATGCAACTGGCCCGGACAGCAGGGTCCTGAGAGGCGTTGACTTCAAAAGCCTTGTCCCAAATGGCCGGCACGCGGCGGAGGATTCGGGCGTAATGTTCCGAGGGGATCATGTCGCCCACTTCCACCCGCACCCCCTTGGCAAACACTTCGGCAATCTCCTCCAGTCCGTGCTGGTCCACATACTCCTCAAACACGGTGCGGATGGCTTCGGCAATCAAGGACTCCAGCACCCGTTGAGGCGTCATCTGGTGGCCGCTCATCAGGTCCAGTTCCATCTTGCCCAAAGCGGAGGAGTGCAGGTGGGCCAGATCGCTGATTCGGGGTACAGCAGGCCGTTCTCCCAGCACTACGGCTCGGTGTCGGGCCGAAGCCACCATCGTGCGGAAGTTAGCAATAGAAAATCGGGCACTGACGCCGGATTGCTGGTCAATATATCGGGACCGTCGGGCGGCAAAGGTGATCTCCTCGATGATTTCCCGCATAAAGTACGGAACCACCACCGGATACTCCCCGCCCAGGTCCATGCCGGCCTCTTGCTCAGTGATGCGGATTGCGGTTTCTCGGTCCCGAGGATAGTGCGTATGAATCACGGCCCCAATGCGGTCTTTGAGCTGGGGGATCACTTTCCCAGAGCGATTGTAAGTGGCCGGATTGGCCGAAAACAGGATCATCACATCGATGTCAAACTTCACCGGATAGCCTCGGATCTGGACATCCCGCTCCTCCAAAATGTTGAACAACCCCACCTGAATCAGCTCATCCAGCTCCGGCAACTCGTTCATGGCAAAGATGCCACGGTGCATGCGTGGGATGAGCCCAAAGTGCAAACATTCTTCGGCGTCCAGGCTCACTCCTTGGGCCAGCTTGGCCGGGTCCAGCTCCCCGATCAGGTCGGCGAACTTGGTCCCCGGGGCCAAGCGCTCCGCGTAGCGCTGCTGGCGCGGCCACCAGGCAATCGGTACTTCCTCCGGTGGATGAGTGGCCAGGAACTGTTTGGCTCGTCGGGTGATGGGCCGATAAGGGTCCTCGTGCACCGGCACATCGGGCAAGTCCAAATAGGGCACTTCCGGGTCCAGAAACTGCACCAGCAAGCGCATCAAGCGGCTTTTCGCCTGCCCCTTTTCGCCCAAAAACAACAAATCATGCCCGGCCAGCAAGGCAATGTTCAGCTCCGGAATGACCGTGTTTTCGTAGCCAATGATGCCCGGATACAGTTCCTCCCCTGAGGCAAGTTTGCGCAGGAAGTTTTGGCGGATTTCTTCTTTGACGCTTCGGGAAACCCAACCGCTTTGTTTCAACTCGGCCAGTGTGCGAGGTTTGGAACTCATCAGTGCTGCTCATTTGTGCAAGGGAATCGTTCAGGGCTTCAAAGTTTGATTATAGCGCCCCGGTGCTTCGG
>JAJRRR010000018.1 GCA_024279285.1 Planctomycetota bacterium | reverse complement strand
GCCGGTTTTGACCCGATGGGCACCAAAGCCTTCGCGGCAAGTGCCCCTAAGGACTGGTTCGTGCCAAAGGAGAGAAGGCATGCAACTGCGGCAGTGGGGAAATTGGCAGGCGTGGAAGTGGGCAGGGATTTGGACAGTGGTGGCGCTGGCAATGTACTGCGCTGGCCATGCTTGGGCCCAAACCACTCAGCCTGCCGTCTCCGGGCAGAGCTTGTTTCCCACCCCCGATCGCTCTTTGCGCCGCTGGATGCGCACCGCCCGACAACTGCTGGAAGAAAAACGCTATGTAGAAGCCATCGGGGTTTTGCAGCGCATCTTGGACCACAAGGACGATTACTTCCAGCTTTCCCCCGGCCAAAGCGTGCTGAAAAGTTTCAAGCAGGAAGCTCAAGAGTTGATCGGGCAATTGCCTCCGGAGGGTCGGGAAGCTTACCGCTTGCAGTTTGAAGCTCAGGCTCGGCAACTGCTGCGCCGAGGCTTGCAGCAGCAAGATGTGCAGGCGTTGCAGGAAGCTTCGCGGAGGTATTTTCACACACCCTCGGGCTATCGGGCGACTTTTTTGTTGGGCCGATGGCATGCCAATCGGGGAGAGACCCTGGCAGCTCTGTTGCACTTGATGCGGCTGGCCCAAGTGCCCGCACGAGCCGAGTTTGAGCCTGACCTCTCGGTGCTCGTGGCTTCGTGTTGGGTCCGACTGGGCTACAAAGAACAAGCACGCCGCGTGCTGCAACAACTGCGCAAGGAGTTTCCCCAACTTCGGGTAATGTTGGGCCAGCGTCCCTTGCCTGGAAACCTTCCGGAAGAAAAACTTCTGGAGCTGCTGGCTGGCTCGGGCTCCTCGGCGACTTCGGCTCCAGATCATCCGGCCCAATGGCTCATGGTCCGCGGCAACCCAGGGCGTAATGCCTCCTCGGGGGCCGATGTACCCATCTCCGATGTCCGCTGGCGCGTGCCACTAACCAATGACCCAGAATTGCTGGAACAGTTGCACTTTCATCCTTATGAGCAGCCCAATTCCCGGGTTATTCCGGCTGGCCAGCCTTTGGTGGTGGGCAACCAGGTCTTGGTGCGAACGGCCGAGGCGTTGGTGGCCATTGACTTTCGCACCGGCAAACGGCTGTGGCAGGTGTCGGACCAGACGGCTTTGGCAGGGCCCGGGGAAGTGTTTGGACTGGAGGGGCTGACAAATTTGCCCGCCTTGCACATGGACCGCCGCCAGGGAATGCGCAAAAGGCTTTGGGAAGATTTGACCTATGGGACCATGAGTAGTGACGGGGAGCGGGTGTATGTGGTGCAGAACATTCCCTTGCCTTTGAGTGGTGGCACCGCCACACGAGTAGTGTTGCCCAACGGTCGGGTGGTGCTGTTGGGTCCTGGCCGCGTGTTGCAAAACTATAACTTGCTCCAAGCCCGAAGCATCCGCCAAGAGGGCAAACTGGTTTGGGAACTTGGTGGACCCGAAGGACAGGACGCCCTGCCCTTGGCCGGAACCTTTTTCCTCGGGCCGCCCTTGCCCTTGGAAGGAACGCTTTATGTGCTGGGTGAGAAAAAAGGCGAGATTCGTCTGTTTGCCTTGGAAGCCACCACAGGTCGGGTGCTTTGGTCCCAAGCGCTGGTTGTGGTGGAGGACGACATCCGCCAAGATGTCATGCGGCGCACCGCGGGGGTTTCGCCCAGCTATGCCGACGGAGTGCTGATTTGTCCCACCGCTTATGGAGCCGTGGTGGCCGTGGACTTGCCCACGCGATCGCTGCGCTGGGGCTATGTGTACCACCGTCCCCGGCCGACTCGGGCCAGCTTGTTCGGCTTTCAGCGTCCCTTGGGGTCTCCAACCACCTCGTCCCAAAACCGATGGCTGGAAGATGTGCCGGTGGTGGTTGGCGATCTGGTGTTGCTTACTCCCTCGGGAGCCGACGAGCTGGTGGCTATTGAACTGCTCAGCGGCAAGCTGCGCTGGAAACGCCCCCGAGGCAAGGGGCTCTATGTGGCTGCTTTGCCCGGAGGGAAAGTCCTGGTGGCTGAACAGAGTCAGGCCCTCATCCTCAACGCCCAAAGCGGAGAAGTGCTCAACACGATCCCTTTCCCCCAGGGTCATCTGCTCAGCGGGCGCGGCATAGTAACCCCCACCGATTGCCTGCTCCCTTTGAGTCAAGGCTTGCTACTGGTCGTGGACATCCGCTCGGGCAAGATTACCAAACAACATCGGCTGCGGCACGGCCAGTCCTTGGGCAATCTGCTGGCTTATGGGGACAGCATCCTTTCCGTCGGGACGGCGTTTGTGGATTGCTACTATCAGCAACAAGCCTTGCAGCAATGGGTTCAGCGCCAACTCCAACGCAAGGAACAAGACCCTACGGCTTTGGCTTGGCAAGGAGCACTGTTGATAGATCAGGGCCAGTTGGACCAGGCTCTGGAGGTGCTCACTCGGGCCTACCAAGCCGACCAGGCCCCTCTTGCCCGACAATTGCTCCTGGAATGTTCACTGGGCCTGTTGGAGCAGGACTATCGGAAGCACGCAGGGCTGATTCCCAAAATCGAACAACTCCTCCGTTTTCCGGAAGAACGCTTGCGCTATCTGGTCACTTTGGCCCAAGCCCAAGAGCGCACTGGGGAATGGGCGCTGGCTTTTGATACCTATTTGCGTCTAAGCCGCTTGCCCCAGGGTTCGGAGCAACTGGTGCCCACTCCCGGTGGCACTTTGGTCCAGCAGCAGCGTTGGTTGGGATGGCGTCTCAGGGCTGTTTATCACCAAGCCTCGCCTCAGGCCCGAAAGCTCCTGGACCAGAAAATCCAAAAAGCCTTCCAGCAGGTGCGCCTGCAGGGTTCTGCACCGGATTTGGAACGATTTTTGGCTTTTTACCACTTCCATCCCTTGGCTGATCAGGCCAGGAGATTGTTGCTGGACCAACTGCGAGACTCCACGGCCGCATTGCATCGGGAACTGCTACTTCGTCGGTTGAGCACTTCCCCGAATCGCCAAACTGCTGCCGAAGCCCTATGGGAGCTTGTGCAGTTGTTCCATCGGGCTCAACGTCCGTTCCAGGCGGCGTGGGTGTTGCGTGAGCTTCAGCGTCGCTACTGGGATGTGAAAATCCAAGGGCAAACTCCCGAACAACTGGCCCAGCGGATTTCCTGGCCCCCGATGGTCCGGCGAGCTTTGCAAGGCCCAGCGGCTCCCGTTATCCAGTGGGAAGTCCCCCAAATTGGCTCGGCCCGATCCAGCTCGCAACGCTTCTTGCCTATTGCCACACAGACCTGGGATTCTCACAGTCCTGGGGTGGTGATCCTCTATGACCAGCAGCGTCGCACGGTTTTGGGTCAGGATGCCTTGGGACACACGCTGTGGAAAGTCTCCCTGGCTACGGATCCTCCCCAGGGCTACATCTCGCCCAACATCATCCACGCCCGAGTGGTGGGCAATTTTGTGTTGGTTTCCATGGGCTACACGGTCTATGCCATCGATGCTCTTTGGGGCAACGGGCGATTGTTGTGGAAGCGGAATCTACGCTCCGGAGGCGACGCCCGACCTTTTGGCATCCGCACCCGAATGATCGGCACCCCCTGGGGAGGGCGGTTGCAGTTTGCTTCCGACAACCTAGGCCGTCCTGTGGGACTGCTGGGTCCGGCTATGCCTCAGCAAGTCCACATCCAGGTGGGCAATGAACTGTTGGCCCTGGATCCCCTGAGTGGACAAACCCTGTGGAAGCGACGCGGGGTTACCCCAGGCAGTGTGGTCTTCGGCGACGAACAGCACTTGGTGGTCGTGCCCCCCGGGGGAGGACGCTCCCTGGTGCTGGACACCACTACCGGAGTGCTCTTGCAGGAAGTGGAAGCCCCGGATGTGCTCCAGCGTGTGGTAACCACTTGGGGAACCTGTGTGTTGACTTGGCAATTTGTCCGTGGTCGGGTCCAGGTGGAGTTGCGCGATCTGCTGAAGGACAAAGTCCGGTGGTCCCAGCAGTTTGCCATCGGAAGCAAAGCCGCCGTAATCAACCGCGATCTGGTGGCCATTCTGGAACCCAAAGGACAACTCACTGTGCTTCGCTTGCCCGAGGGAGAACGGTTGATCCACGCCCAAGTGGATGTGCTTCCCTCGCTGATGGAAATGCAGGCAGTCATCCAGGGAGACCAACTCTTGGTGGTGGCCAACTCCCGGGTGCGAGTCACCCAAGAGATCGGCTATGTCAGTCCCGTGCCCAGTGGGAACCGATGCTTGAGACTCAATGGCTACATCCATGCATTTGACCGCCGCACCGGAGAGCACCTGTGGTCCACTTTGGTTCAAAATCAAGGGCTGGTGTTGGATCAGCCCTGGGCCATGCCGGTGCTGGTGTTGGCCAGCCATATTTTCCGGCGTCATCAGGGTCGTGCGGCCACCTATCATGCCATTGCCTGTATTGACCGCCAAACCGGCCGCATGGTGTTTGAACGAGAGTTTGACGGTTCCATAGCGGGCTATCGGGTGCAAGCCGATCCCCAAAGCGGCAATGTGGACCTGCTGGCCGGGCGCCGCATCCGCCTGCTGGCCCAGTGGAACTCTTTCCCACTGGTTGCTCCTGAACCGAAGGGCCCAAAAGAAAAAAGCCGATCGGAGTAATAAGGCTTACCAACGCCAGCTTGCCCAGACCAACGGCAGCCGCAAAAAGCCATAGCTTCAGGAGCGAGGCAAGGTAATCTTTCCAGAGTCGGTTTTAGGGCAATCCGCGGACGGTCACTCCCCAGGGATTGAAGCACACCACTGGAATCAACAAGCTGGCCCAACCTAGAGCTTGCCGCAAGCTGCCCAAGGGGGCCTGATCGTTTCGGGTGGGCGGGTGTTTGACGCCCAACAACAGCAGCAGGATCAACAGCATCATCCAGAAGTAGCGTTGGGTGAGGATCATAAAGATCACGGCGGCGGCGAACAATGCTCGGGCCACCCAATAGGACCGATGACCCAACAGGGCATAGCACACATGGCCCCCGTCCAGTTGGCTAATGGGGAGCATGTTCAGCCCGGTGATCAAAAGCCCTAGCCAGCCAGCCATCAGAAGGGGATTCATCACCAGAGGTTCTCCGGCCAGTTCGGGGCGCAGCCACTGAATCAGCACTTGGAGCAGCAGAGGATGGTGGAACACGATAGCCGGCTGATAGTCGGCATGGGCCTGTTCCACTCCCCAAATCAGCACGGGCACACAAACGACCAATCCGGCCAAAGGCCCCGCCAAGCCCACATCAAACAACTGCCGCCGATCTGCCTGCCGACCTTGCATCAAAATCACTGCTCCCATGGTCCCAAATGGGCTAAAAGGCATGGGAATAAAATAGGGCAAACTGGCCGGAACGCGGTGCTTCATGGCCGTGAAAAAGTGCCCCAACTCGTGGGCAAGCAAAATGCTCATAATGGCCAAGGTGTATTGGGCTCCGTAGTCCCAGTGGGAAACCAACACCATGACCACATCGGCCACCCCCCAGTTGATCCAAGGGGTAAGCTCCAACCGGCTGCGGCTGAAGCTCCCACTCCAAAGCGTGGAAAGGCAGGTCAACACAAACAACACCGCGGCCAGCTTCCAGCCCCTGTGGCGACGCATCCCGGGGGCGGAAGGCCGAGCCGATTGGGCAGGAGCCTCCTGGGGGGACTGGGCCGAAAGGTCCAACACATCGGCCCAGGGTGCTTCTGCCTCGGGACGATACTGCGGATCGGGAGCCGAGGAACTCAAGGTGCCTCTCCTTGCTTCGGCTAGGGCTCAAGCGACTTTTCCAAGCTAATGGGCAGGCGTGGTTTCGCCAAGCGGGAGTTGGCCTCCAAAGTCCGGGTGAAGCGAACCAAGGCACACACACGAAGCAAAAAACGAAAGGGCCAGTGCGTCTGTGGCTTTTTTCCGCTTTTCCGCTTCTTCCCAAATGGGATGACAGGCGAGCGCAGGCTTGGCCCCTGCAAGGCGCTCCCCTTGGCTGCCGGGTTAGACTAGGATGGAGCTAAGTGGACTTCCTGCCTCTTTCTCCTTCCTGGTAAGCGATGTCTTTGGCCTCCACCTTGCGTGCGGAAGTGCTGGATGCCCGAGGCCGACTCCAGCAAGGTCGTCAGCGACTGCGGCGGCGTCATCTGGCGGGGGCTTCTGGCACCCAGATCTGCTACGCCACCGCGGAATTACTGGACCAGGTGGTGCTGGAACTATTTGAGGCACTGGTGGAGCAAGAAAACGCCCATGCTGCCGCCCAAGTGGCCCTGGTTCCCCATGGAGGCTATGGACGCCGGGATGTAGCCCCTTTTTCCGACATTGATCTGATGATCCTGGTGCCGGCGAAGTTGCCTGCGGGATTGGAGGGGTTGTTAAAGCGGTTTATCAGCTCGTTGTTTGACTTGGGGCTACAGGTGGGCCAATCGGTTCGCACGGTGGGCCAGGCGTGCCAACTGGCCGCCAGCGATGCCCAAATCTTCACCTCCCTGGTGGAAAGCCGCTTTTTGCATGGCGATGTGCACCTGTTTAACCGCTTCTGGCATCGCTTCCAGCGCATGACCCGACGCCGTCGCCGGTGGCTTTTGGACCAGGTCCAACAGGCCCGAGAAGCCGAAAAAGCCCAATACGGCGAAACCATCTACCTGCTGGAACCCAACCTGAAGCGTTCCCCGGGCGGACTGAGGGAAATCCAGCTTCTGCGTTGGGTGGGCTTTGCCACCTACGGGCTCAGCGATCCGGAAAGCTTGTTTTTGCGAGGAGTGTTGTCTCGGCAGGACTATTACACGCTTCGGGATGCGTGGGAATATCTGCTCTGGTTGCGTAACGAGCTTCACTTTCATGCGGGTCGGGCCCACGATGTCCTGGACCGCAGCGAACAAGTGCGGCTGGCTTCGCGGAGCCGATTTATGGGCACGCCGGGGCTGTTGCCCGTGGAGCAGTTCATGAGGGAATACTTTCGCCACACTTACGCGGTCAGCCGAGTGGTACGCCAATTTGTGCAACAAGCCCAGCGGCAAGGCATTTGGGTTTGGGTGGGGCAAAAGTTGTTTTCGCGGCCCGTGGCCGGACCGGTGCGTCAAGGAGCCGGAGAGCTGTTTGTGCCTCGGGCCCAACTGGCCACTTTTCCCGACTGTTTGGAACAAGTCTTTCAACTTGCCCAACTGCACGCTCAAACCCGCTGTCCGGTGGAAGCTCAAACCTTCCAAGCCGTCCAACAGCGAGGGGCCCGACTGGCTGCCCAACTCTCCCCCGCCCAAGCCCAGCAGTTTCGCCAACTGCTGCGCGATCCGGAGGTGGTGGGACCGGCTTTGCGGTGGCTGCATGATTGCGGCGTCTTGGAACAAATCGTCCCACCGCTCCAACATGCCCACGGATTGCTCCAGTTCAACGAGTACCATAAATACACCGTGGACGAACATTGCCTTCGGGCGGTGGAAGAAGCTGCGCGTTTCCAGCACCGGGAAGATCCCTTGGGATATGCCTATCGGGCCATTCGTCGTCGGGACATTTTGCACCTGGCCTTGTTGCTGCACGATTTGGGCAAAGGCTACGAGCAAGACCACTGTGTTCAAGGGGAACAACTGGCCCAGCAGGTCGCTCAACGCCTCCATCTGGACGAAGAAGAAAGTGCGTTGCTGAGTTTTTTGGTAGGTCAGCACTTGTTGATGGCCCATTTGGCTTTTCGCCGCGACACCAGTGAAGAACACCTCTTGGTGCAATTTGCGTTTCAGGTGGGCTCTCCCGAACGGTTGCAAATGTTGTATGTGCTCAGTGCGGCGGACCTGGCTGCGGTGGGCCCCGGGGTGCTTACTCCTTGGAAGGTGGACTTGTTGACCGCGTTGTACGATCGGACGATGATGCGTCTGTCGGGCCAACTGGATGCAGCAACTAAGCACTTGGAACAGCTTCGCCAGCAGGTGCGAGAAGCTTTGGGAGTTCGGGCTTCCGACCCCTGGTTTGCACAGCTCGTCTGCGAGCTTCCTCCGGCGTATCTTCACGCCCGATCAGCCCAACAAATTGCCCAAGACCTGATCCAACTGCGAAGCCTAGGCCCCGAAGAAGTGCTGGCCCAAGGGCACTATGATCCCTCCAGCGGCACCGTGGAGTACACCGTCGCCACCCATGAACATCTTACCCCAGGCGTGTTTCACAAGCTCACCGGAGCGTTGAGCAGCTTGGGACTTCAGATCCTGGCGGCCCAGATCAACACTTTGGCCCATGGCTTGGTCCTGGACCGGTTTGTGGTTTCGGACGAACACTTCTCCGGCCCTCCTCCCCAGGGACGGATGGAAGAAGTGTGCCGCGTGCTGCAGCAGGCGGCCTTGGGGCAGTTCCGACCGCAGTTTCGCCCTCGGCACTGGCGTCCGATTTCTCGGGGACTGACTCAACAACTGCGCCCCTTGCCCACCCAGGTGCGAACTGACAACACCATCTCGGAACACTTTACGGTCATAGATGTGTTTGCCGAAGACCGGCTGGGACTGTTGTATGTGATCGGCAAGACGCTGTTTGAGCTGGGGCTTTCGGTCCATCAGGCGCGCATTGCCACCTACCTGGACCAGGTGGTGGATGTGTTTTATGTGACCGATCAGCAGGGGCGGAAAGTGGAAGAACCCGCCCAACTACGCCACATTCGCCAACGGCTGCTGGAAGCCGTGGAACAACTCCGCCGTCAAGAGGTGGACCAGCCCTCCGCCTTGAAAAGCCCTCACTGGCGATAAGCAGCCCAAGAGAGTGTTTGGACAAGGTGCTTTTGCCAAAAATTGCTCTTCTTGGACTTCTTAGGGCCTGCTGCAACTCCGGCATTGCGTTGCTGGGGAGGAATGAGGTGCGGGATGCTAGCAGTGCTAGCGCACAATATCTGCCCCTTGCGACGACCACAGCCACAAAATGGGCAAAACCGTTGCCAAGCTCTTGGCTTCAACACTAAACTGCTCCTTCAAGCTGGTTCACGGAAGAACAGCCTCGCCAGGTTCTTAGGCTCCTTTCCGATGTCCTCCTGCTGGTCACGGACGACGCCTTGGAAGCGACGCTCGTTTCAAGAGCATCGGGCCGGGGAGGTTCTGTCCGGTGGTTGCTTTTCCCGCCTCGTTTCCCCCTCCCTCCTGTTGGCCGGGAACCTGGATCGGCTGTCGGTGGCCCACCGTGAATGCAGCTTGGACGGATCGGTCGGTCTCTTTTCCACCACACAGGAGGTGTCCAGGAGGTAGCCATGAACAGGAAGGTCGTCATTGGCGTGAACATGGACTATCGGGACGAGCGGGAAAACTCCGCAGCGTTTAGCTTCTTGGCCTCCGGCTACTACGATGCCTTGATCACCTCTGGGGCCATCCCGATCGCTTTGCCCCCTCTGGTGGACGAAGCGGATGTGTATTCCGTGCTGGACTTGGTCGACGGCGTGGTGCTGGTGGGCGGAGGGGACATTGATCCCCGACGAGATGGGTTCATGTTGCATCCTTCGCTGCGACTTCAATCGCCGCGTCGGGAAGTGTTTGATCGGATGTTGGCCTGTGCGGTGGCTCGGCGCAAAGTGCCCGTGCTGGCCATCGGAGCCGGCATGCAGTTGCTCAATGTGACCATGGGCGGGAACTTGTTCTTGCACATTCCGGAAGACTTGCCTCGGGCCATCCCGCACTTTGACCCCTCTGATCCCGAGCATCGCCATGCCTTGGAAGTGGTGCCCGGCACTTTGATGTACCAGATCTACGGCGAGGGGGAAGTTCGGGTCAACAGTTTCCACCACATGGCGGTGGACGAGTTGGCACCGTGTTTTCGGGTTTCGGCCACAGCTCCCGATGGCGTGATTGAAGCTTATGAAAGCGTCTTGCCGGACTGGATAGCCATTGGCACGCAGTTCCATCCGGAGGCTCGTTCCGCTTCGGCTTTGGATCGCCGGATTTTTGAGGACTTTGTGCAAGCCGTGGTTCAGCAAGCCTGTCAGCCCCTTGCCCTGCGTGCCGCCGGTTAGTGCACATGGCGATTCCTCCGTGGGAGGCCGCTTTCCTCGCTTTGAGGAAAGCGGCCTTTTTGCTTTGCCCTTGTCGCGGCTTCCCAAGGCAGTGATATGATGTTTTCGGCTGCGAGAAAGCAACCCGTTGGCAAGTTCACCATCCTGGTTCTTTGGCCCGAGGTTGAAACCTCCAAAACTTTTTGACTCCTCCAAGGACCACCCGGGCATGAGCATCCCTTCCCAATGGCAGCAATTGCTTCAGGACTACGGTCAGCAAGAGGCCCAAATCCGCCAAGGTGGTGGGCCAGAGGCCACCAGACGCCAACACGAAAAAGGTCGCCTGACTGCCCGAGAGCGGATTGAAAAACTCCTGGACCCCGGGGAGGAGTTTTTTGAGTTGGGACTTTGGGCCGCTTGGGGGATGTATGAGTCCTGGGGAGGAGCTCCCTGCGCCGGGGTGGTCTGTGGCATCGGGCCCGTCCAAGGGCGAGATCACATGATCATTGCCAACGACGCCACGGTGAAAGCCGGCGCGTTTTTCCCCCTGACGGCGAAAAAAGTGCTTCGAGCCCAACGCATCGCCTTCCAAAACCGCTTGCCGCTTATTTATCTGGTGGACTCCGCTGGGGTGTTCTTGCCCCTGCAGGAGGATGTCTTTCCGGACGAAGACGACTTCGGCCGCATCTTTCGCAACAACGCGGTGCTCTCGGCGGCCGGAGTGCCTCAAACGGCAGCGATCATGGGCCCTTGTGTGGCCGGAGGCGGCTATCTGCCTGTGCTGTGCGATCGCATCTTGATGACCGAAGGCTCTGGACTGTACTTGGCCGGACCGGCTCTGGTGCAAAGTGCCATCGGCCAGCGCGTCTCCAGCGAGGAGTTAGGGGGAGCGGCCATGCATGCCCAAGTCTCCGGCACGATTGACTACCGCGAGCCGGACGACCACCACTGCCTGCAGCGGTTGCGTCAGTTGGCCTTGCTCCTGCCGCAGCAGCAAGGGCCTCAGCCTCCTTTCGTCCGACTCCCTGCCCAGGACCCCCAATGCCCCCCGGAGGATGTGTATCGCATCTTTCCGCTGGATCCCCGCCAGGAGTACGACATTCGCGATGTGCTGGCCACCATCGTGGACCGGGGAAGTTGGCAGGAGTACAAAGCCGAGTACGGCCAAACCCTGGTTTGTGGAACCGCCCGAATCGGCGGGTTTCCCGTGGGAATCGTGGCCAATCAGCACCGTCGGGTTCAACCGGCTCAGGGACCGTGGCAGTTCGGTTCCGTCATGTATGTGGAAAGTGCCGACAAAGGAGCCCGATTTGTCCTCACCTGCAACCAGCAATGGCTGCCGTTGGTGTTTTTTCAAGATGTGTATGGTTTCATGGTAGGCCGGGACAGCGAGCGAGCCGGGATCATCAAAGCCGGAGCCAAACTGGTCAACGCTATCAGCAACTCCCGAGTGCCCAAGCTCACCGTGATCCTGGGCGGCTCGTTTGGGGCGGGAAACTACGCCCTGTGCGGAAAGGCGTTTGATCCACGATTCATCTTTGCCTGGCCCTCGGCTCAAATTGCGGTCATGGGAGCCGAACAAGCCACCGAAACCCTTCTGCAAATCACCCTCAAAAGCCACCAACGACGCGGCAAGGAGGTGGACCCGCAACGCTTGGAACAACTGCGCCGCGAAGTCAGCCAGGCTTATCGGCAGCAAATGGACCCCCGCTATGCTGCCGCACGGCTGTGGATAGATGCCATCATTGCCCCGCATCGGACCAGAGAAGT
>JAJRRR010000017.1 GCA_024279285.1 Planctomycetota bacterium | reverse complement strand
GGAGATTCCGGTCTATGGGCTGCCCTATAGTCACAATGTAGCCACCGCCACAGCGATTGCCCTGTATGAATACTGTCGCCAGTTTCCCGAGGGATAAATGAGCCGCGGAAAAACGAACCCACGAACGACACTTAGCCTCTGCTAGGGTTCGGAGCTTGCCTAACGGATAGCTCAAGCAGACTTGCTTTTTCTCACCGGCACAGGAACCACAGGGCGGCGCCCCTCGACCACATCTTCATCGATGACAAATCGTTGGCCTTGGCCCACTTCGGGCAGTTGGAACTGAAGGTCCAACATGAGATGCTCCACCACGGAGCGGAGTCCTCGGGCTCCGGTGTCGCGCTGGAGAGCCTTTCGGGCAATGGCGCGCAAAGCCTCCGGGGTGAACTCCAATTGGGCTCCTTCCATTTCAAACAGTTTCTGATACTGCTTGACCAGAGCGTTGCGTGGCTCGGTCAGCACGCGAATCAGCTCTTCTTCGCGCAAGGGGGCCAAGGTGGCAATGACCGGCAAGCGGCCCACGAACTCCGGAATCATCCCAAACTCCAAAATGTCATCGCTGGTGACCTGAGGGAGCAGTTCGGCCAGATCGGCTTCTCCGGGTGCGCGCTGAGGGCCTTGATTGAACCCGATGGCCCGTCGGCCCAAACGGCGGGCAATGATCTTCTCCAAACCTACAAAAGTGCCCCCGCAGATGAACAAAATGTTGCTGGTGTCCATTTGGATGTAGTGCTGTTCGGGATGTTTGCGTCCGCCTTGTGGGGGCACATTGGCCACGGTGCCCTCGAGCATCTTGAGCAGGGCTTGTTGCACTCCCTCGCCGGAGACATCGCGGGTGATGGACACATTGTGGGAGGTTTTGCCAATTTTGTCTATTTCGTCAATGTAAAGGATGCCTCGTTGAGCAGCTTCCAGGTCAAAGTCGGCGGCGTGCAGGAGTTTGAGCAGCAGGTTTTCCACATCCTCGCCCACATAGCCGGCTTCGGTCAGTGTGGTGGCATCGCCGATGGCAAAGGGCACATTGAGAAACTTGGCCAGAGTGCGAGCCAGGAGGGTTTTTCCGCTTCCAGTGGGACCGATGAGCAAAATGTTGGACTTCTCCAGCTCCACATCCGAGGAGTCCACGCCCAGGCTGAGCCGCTTGTAGTGGTTATACACGGCCACGGCCAGCACCCGCTTGGCATAGTCCTGGCCGATGACATACTGGTCCAAGTGCTCCACGATCTCGCGTGGGGTGGGGATGCGTCCAAACAAGGGTCGGGAAGCCCCACGGCGGCGCCGCTCTTGTTCCAAAATGGATTGGCACAGGTCCACGCATTCTCCGCAGATGAACACCTCTCCGGGCCCTTCCACCAAGGGGCCCACATCGCGGTAGCTTTTGCGACAAAAGGAGCAAAACGCGTTGCGTTTGCTTCCACCGTCACGGCGTCCGAAGTTCATGTCCCGACCCGATGGCATGCGCTGTTCCTTCCCAAGTGGGTCTCAACCGAGTGAATGTATGCAACGCGGGAGCCGTCCTCAGCTTGGTGGCCGAAACGGCCGGGTGGTGGACCTCCGTGACCACACAAGGACCTCAGCTTTCACGGTTATGCAACGACCCTTCAGGAGCGGACGATCCGGAAGGGGCTGAGGGTTGGTCGGGCTGGGATTGCAGCATCTGTTGCTGCAACTGCTGGCCCAGCTTTGTTTTTATTGTTCGGAATTCCTCGTCGCGAAGCACACCACTGCTGTGTAATTCCCGAAAATGCGAAATCCAATCACTGATGGAGTATGTGTCGTTTTCCTGGGTGGGGCGGAATTTACAAATGACATAAAATCCCACGGCCACCAACGCAGCCAGCACGGCACTCCAGATGACCAAGGCTGCGGTGGGAGTTTGCAAAAACCGTACAAATTCCTCAGACCACACGACCTGTCTCTGCACCTGCCATGAAGCCCCTATCAGCATTATGCCGCTGGGGCCATGTCAGGTCCAGCGCCCGACTGTCCCCACGCCTCCAGACCGTTATAATCCCCAGGGGTTGTACGGCCTCTGCGAACCGGACAATTAGCATTTTGGGCACACGCCATGGACAAGTACCGGCAGCTTCAACGCATTCACCAAAGCGGACTGGTGGCCATTTTGCGCAGCCCAGAGCCGGACCCTTTGGCCGATGTGTGCCAAGCACTGGCTTCAGGCGGAGTAGAGGTAATTGAAATCACCTTCACCGTGCCGCAAGCCCATCGGGTTCTGGAGCAAGTGGCCCGACGCATAGGCTCCCAGGTGCTCCTGGGAGCCGGCACTGTGCTGGACGCAACCACCGCCCGAGTGGCGCTGCTCAGCGGGGCGGAGTTTCTGGTCTCGCCCCATCTGGACCCCGATGTGCTGGAAGTGGCCCAAACCTACGGCGCGGTATGCATGCCCGGGGCCATGACACCCACGGAAGTGTTCCAGGCTTGGAAGCAGGGAGCCGATGTGGTGAAGGTGTTTCCGGCGGATGTGGTGGGGCCGGGCTTTTTGAAGGCCCTCCGAGGCCCTCTGCCCCAAGTGCGCCTGCTGCCCACCGGGGGAATCAATCTGGAAACCGGACCCAAGTTCCTCCAGGCTGGGGCGTTTGCCTTGGGGGTGGGCTCGTCGCTGGTCACCGCCGAGATGGTCCGCCAACGGCGTTGGGACCAAGTGGAAGCCCAGGCCCGCGCTTTCGTCCAAATGGTCCAACAAGCCCGAAGGGGCTCTTGACCAACCAGCCAATTGCCAAGGGGCGGGGAATGCGGTATCTTGAGCCCCAAGAATTGTCAACCAGGACCGACACAATTCCGCCCCCTTCGATGGCTTCGGTGTCCTTCGTTCCCCGTAGTGGAGAGACTGCAATGGCCTACACCTTGCCCGAGCTGCCTTATCCCTATGATGCCTTGGAGCCTTACATTGATGCCCGCACCATGGAAATCCATCACACCAAACACCATCAAGCCTACATCAACACGGTGAACAAGGCATTGGAGGGCACGGCCTGGGCCGACAAGCCCGTGGAGGAAGTTATCTCTCAACTGGATCAAATCCCCGAAGACATTCGCACCACAGTTCGCAATCATGGCGGTGGGCATGCCAATCATTGTTTGTTCTGGACGGTAATGACTCCCAACGCTCCCGGAGCACCCAGCGGCAAGCTGGCCGAAGCAATCAACTCCACCTTCGGCAGCTTTGACAACTTCAAGGAGCAGTTCAGCAAAGCGGCCATTGGACGCTTTGGCAGCGGTTGGGCCTGGCTGAGCGTGACGGGTGAGAAGAAGCTCATCGTCGAAAGCACCCCGAATCAAGACAGTCCCCTGATGCACGGCAACACCCCCATCCTGGGCATTGATGTTTGGGAACACGCTTACTACCTGAAGTACCAAAACCGTCGTCCCGAATATGTGAGCAACTTCTTCAATGTGATCAACTGGGACGAGGTGGCCCGACGGTTTGATGCTGCCTTGGGTTAGCCAACAGGCGAACGATAGCGTTGCAAGTAATAGCTCATAGCCGACAAACGCTTTGCGGATGTCGGCTTGAGTTTTGCGCGTGCAGCGCATGTTGGGAACTTTTGCCACTTCTGCTGCACGGGCCCGCTAGCCAATCAACGCATTGCTCCTCAAGTCAGGAAATCCGGCTGGGTGGACCCCTCAAGGCAGAACCCGCCCTTGCCCGTTGCCAACAGGATAGGAGGGAAACACAATAATTTTGTTAACAAGTCTAACAAACTCTCCGCAAACCCCTGGAGGAGTTCTCTGATGGTCGTTGTAAAAAGGTTTGCCAGGTTGGCACGCATTTGGTGTGTGTGGTTGGGGATAGGGGTGTGGTTGCTTGGGTTCAGTGCGGTCAGTTGGGCTCAAGGCACGCTTCGGGTCGGATTTGCCCAGGCAGACATCACCCCGAATGTAGAACGCTCCACGGTGTGGATTGCCGGCTATGGGCATGGGCGTCGGGCCGTGGGAGTGCACGACCGCATCTATGTACGGGCCGTGGTTCTACACGATGGACAGCGCCAAATCGCCTTGGCCTGTGCGGATTTGATCGGTCTGCAATACCAAGAAGTCAAACGCATCCGAAAGCATCTTCCAGAGTTCCACTATGTGCTCGTCTCCAGCACCCACAATCACGAGGGCCCGGATGTGATCGGCATCTGGGGGCGCACTCCCATGCACTACGGCGTGGATCCCAAGTACCTGGACCTGGTGGTCAAACGCACTGTGGAGGCCATTCGCCAGGCTCAAGCCCGCCTGGAACCGGCTGAGGTACTCTATGGAACGGCCGAAGATGCATCGTTGCTCAAGGATGCTCGTTTGCCTCTGGCCCTGGATCCTGTGCTGCGCGTGCTAGTGTTTCGGCGTCCGCAGGACAAATCGCTCCTTGGGCTATTGGTCCAGTGGAACTGCCATCCGGAAGCGATGGATTCGGAGAACACTTTCATCACGGCCGATTTCGTGCATTGGACCGTTTCAGAATTAAGGAGCCGCTATGGGGTGCCGGTAGCGTACTTTACGGGAGCCGTGGGCGGGTTGCTGACCACGCCTGATGAGATGAAAGACTCCTCGGGCAAGGTGTGGAAGCCGGGCCAATGGGAATACACGGCGTTGTACGGGGTGGCGGTGGCCCGATTGGCCCAACAGGCCATCCGGCAAGCTCGCCCCTTGCGCCTGGTGCCCTTTGCCGTGGCGGCCAAGCCGGTAGCCGTGCCCATGCACAACCCCCGATTCCATCTGGCCCGATCTCTGGGAGTGCTCCGCCGCGAAGGCCGCCAATGGACCGGCGATCCGGAACAACTTGGACCGGTCGTCCCGCCCCGTAAGTCCGTCAAACAGTTCGCCGTGGAAACCGAAGTGGCCTGCTTGAAGTTGGGCCAGTTGTGGGTGGCGGCCATCCCCGGTGAGCTTTATCCAGAGATGATCTATGGCCAGTACCAAGACCCGGTGGAACCCAATGTGGACTTCCCCCAAGCTCCCCTGGAGCCGACCGTCAAAGGGTTGTTCGGTTCGGAACCGTTTTTGTTCATCGGACTGGCCAACGACGAGGTGGGTTACATTCTGCCCAAGCGTCAATGGGACACTAAAGCTCCGTTTGCCTACGGTCGGGACAAGCCTCAGTACGGCGAAGTGAACAGCCTGGGCCCGGAAGCCGGCCCGGTGTTGATGAACGCCCTGCGTCGTCGTGCTCAGGAGTTGGGAGCTCCCGGGACCCGGTAGCCAGATCAAAACCGGCTTCCGGCTCCGTTGAAAGCAAAACCTCGCCAGGCAGCCATCTGAGCCGATCGGCCTCAGGTGGCTTTCTTTCTTTGAAACGCTCTAAGCGAGAGAAAAAAACGAAAGCTTGCTTCCCCAAACCGGCTATAATGAACTCTAAAAGGCTACCCTGGGAGAGACTCTTATGGACACCCCTGCTCGGGCAAAACTCGGCTACGAGCAATATGTGCAGTTTCCCGCCGATGGGCGACGGCACGAGATCATCGACGGAGAGCATCTGGTGAACCCGGCT
>JAJRRR010000327.1 GCA_024279285.1 Planctomycetota bacterium | reverse complement strand
GTGCTCCAACTTCGGCCCGGCGGAGTGCAATGGCACGACATCGGCCAGGTGCAACGGGCTTCCCAACTGGAAGCCGTGCGCAGCGATGGAACCCGAGTGCCGCTTCAGGTTCGGGGCTACAAGCACTAGGGGAAAAAGCATTGGCTCTGGCCGCAGAGGGTGAAATAATCTTTCCCAACCCTAGGGCAACCAGAAATTTGCTCCTCTTGAGCCAAGGACCGTTTGGAGTGGCGGAACCCTCGCGCACAAGGCTGTGGCACTACTTTGCCGTGTTGGGGCCCGGGATTTTGGTGGCTGCCACGGGTGTGGGAGCCGGTGATCTGCTCACGGCCGCTTTGGCCGGCTCGCATGTGGGTGTGGTGGTGCTTTGGGCTGCCTGGTTGGGAGCCCTGGGCAAGTGGACCCTCAGCGAAGGCATCGCCCGATGGCAAATGGCCACCGGAACCACCTTGCTGGAAGGTTGGGTCCGCCACTTGGGTCCCGTGCTAGTGGGGTTTTTCTTGGTCTATTTGCTGGTGTGGTCGTTCGTGGTGGGAGGGGCGTTGATTTCGGCCTGTGGGGTAGCCGGAGCAGCCGTCTGGGACGGTGGCGATCCGCATCGGGCCAAAGTGTTCTGGGGTCTGGGGCATTCGCTGCTGGGAGTGGTGTTTGTCCTCTGGGGAGGGTTCGTGTGGTTCCAGCGATGCATGGCCGCATGCGTGGGAGTGATGTTCGTGTTGGTTCTGGCTGCAGCCGTGATGATGCCTCAGGTGGACTGGCTCCAAGTGGTTCAAGCTTTCATACCCCAAAAAGTCCCTGCCGAGGGAGTGGCCTGGACCCTGGGCGTGTTGGGTGGAGTGGGAGGCACGGTCACGCTGCTTTCTTACGGCTACTGGGTGGCTCACCATCAGCGTCAAGGCCCCCAAGGACTCCGCCTGTGCCACCTGGACTTGGCAGCCGGCTATGCCATGACAGCCTTGTTTGGCATGGCTATGGTCATCATTGGTTCCCGATTCACGCTTCAGAAAGACCCCCTGCTTGCTTTGGAGCTGACGCGATTGATTCAGCAAGCCCTGGGCCCTTGGGGAGCCTGGGCATTTTTGCTGGGTTTTTGGGCGGCGGTGTTTTCCAGCCTGTTGGGTGTGTGGCAAAGTGTGCCTTATCTGTTTGCTCATCTTTGCCATCTTTGGGGCGATTCTCAGCCTTCCCGGCAGGAACCCGATCCAGAGAGCCTGGAGCGGAGTTGGGCCTATCGGGGCTATTTGGTGTTTCTGGCCACGATTCCATGCGTACTGTTAGGCTGGAAAGTGCAAGGGGTGCAGAAGCTCTATGCGGTCTTGGGTGCCTTGTTTATGCCGTTTCTGGCCCTGACACTGCTGGTGCTGAACAACTCGCGCTGGGTGGAGCCACGCCTGCGCAATCCCTGGTGGATCAACTTGTTGCTGTTGGGGGTGCTGGGACTTTTTGCCTACCTGGGAGGGCTGAAATTGCTGGAGACACTAGGCTGAACCCAACGAAGCAAGCGATTCGTTCAGGTGTTGTAAAAATCCGGCTGTGACTTGGCCCAAGTGGCGATAAAACTCCGTTTGGGCATGCTCCTGAACCCATTGGGCCGGTTCCAGCCCCCAAGCCACATGGTCCCGATAAAACGCCCTCACCAAGTGCGGAAGCTCTTCCCGGGAAGGATCGCTTTTTTGCCAGGCCAGGTGGCACAAGCTCATCCCATAGGCCAGCGTCAGCCACTGAAGTCCCAAGTGATCCACCGGCACGCTGGGACCGGCCGTTTTCGGCTTCCAGCCCAACAGTCGCCAATACTGCTCCATACTCTCCGCAGCTTGGCCTTCAAAAGCTCCCTGTTGCCAGACAGATTGCACCGGCGGCCGATGTCCCCGAGGACCCACGAACAACCGACAATAGTCCTCTCCCAATTGTTCCAGCCACGAATCCACACTCGGCTCGCACAGCGGTGGGGGAAGCCACCCTCCGACTTGAAGATAAAGGTCCCTCACCGGCTGTTGGTTCAGGAGCCGCAGCGTCGGCTCGTCCAGCTCCCGAAGCCACAACTGGCCCAAAAGCCAGCACACTCCCGACCACGACTCCCACGGCTTGGACCAATCTTCTGCTGATGCTTCAGTCACGGCTGGGGACTGCTTGAAAGGGGGTCTGGTATCAAAAAAGGCTTCCGCCACCGGGAAAAGGGAATCAGCTTGGAGTGATGTTACCACCATGAGGCTTGGAATGAGGAGGGTGGTTCGGTGGATTTTCCAAGGCAACAAAACAGGCTACTTGATGCTCCTGACCTTCCAGGGGGGGCACCTCTTGCCAGCAACGCTGTTGAACCAGAGGGCATCGCGGGGCAAAGGCACATCCCCCCTCAGGAGCTGCTGCCGAAACGGCTTCGCCTCGGATGGTTTGATCCCGGCGCTTGCGCTGCACTTGCGGATCGGGCACGGGAACCGACGCCAGCAGAGCCTGGGTGTAAGGGTGGCGAGGGTTGCGATACAAAAGCTCCGCCGGAGCCACTTCCACCAACCGACCCAAGTACATCACCCCTACCCGATGCGAAATGTGCCTCACCACCGCCAAATCGTGAGCAATAAAAAGCAACGCCAAGCCTAACTGCTGCTGGAGCTCCCGAAGCAAGTTAACCACTTGGGCTTGAATGGACACATCCAGGGCCGAGACCGGCTCATCGCACAGCAGGAGCTTGGGCCGGGCAGCCAACGCCCGAGCAATGCCAATCCGTTGGCGCTGACCTCCGGAAAACTCGTGCGGATAGCGGTTCAAGTATCGGGGGTCTAAGCCCACCATCCGCAAAAGCTTTACTGCCAACAGATGTTGTTCGTGGGGCGAAGCAGGGGACTCCAGCAGCTCCATTGGCTCGCACAGCGTGCGCAGCACGGTCATCCGAGGATTCAAGGAAGCATAGGGGTCCTGGAAGACCATCTGCACGGTGCGTCGCAGGGGGTGGTTGCCCCGGACACGATGAGGTTGCACGGGTTGGCCTTCCAGAAACACCTGCCCGCTTGTCAGCGGCACCAAGCCCACTATGGCCCGAGCCAGCGTGGACTTCCCACACCCACTCTCTCCCACCAGCCCGAAGGTCTCTCCGGCCTGAATGGAAAAACTCACTCCATCCACCGCCCGAACCACCTCGCCCGAACTCCACAGCCATCTCCTTCCTGATCCGAAATGCACGCGCAGATGGCGAACTTCCAGCAGAGGAGGCCCCGCAGCCTGAGAAAAATCGGCCCCAGGGGGCAAAGACACATCAGGGGCAGAAGGCATCGGACACCGGCTATCAAAAAAGCCCAGCTTTCGTCCTACCAAGCCTGGGCCACAGGAAGACCACCTCTTTCAATCCAGTGGACAGGGCCGGAGTCGAACCGGCGACACCTGGATTTTCAGTCCAGTGCTCTACCACCTGAGCTACCTGTCCTTTGACTTTGTAAGATTTTACTCCAACTCTTTTTCAGGAAAAGGCCCCTGGGAATGCTCTGTTGCCACCCCTGCTAGCAGCCCCAGGGATTGTTTGCCCCCAGGTGAGAGTGTGCCAGAATGTTTCAGTGCGCGAGGCTTGGGTGGGAGGCTAAGTGTCCCTGACAGCGAAAGGTGCAAGCAAAGGGGGCCAATGGCAGGAAAAGGAATTGAGGATTCAACCCTTGGCTTCTGAAACACTTACGGCGTTCCGGCTCCTTTTCTCCTGGAGCAAGAGGCCAAAATTGGTCTGATAAACTGGAGCGATTTTTCCGATAATAGGGCCTGCCGGGTTGTCTTGGGTCCTATACTTGGGTTGGGAAAACCGCTCTCAGGGCCCGAGGAGTTCGGCATCCGCTTTCACCACTACCCAGCAAGCCAAGGTGCTCAAGGCTCAAGCCGCCTGCGGAACGAGGGCCGGTTTGGGCGGAGCGTTTCGCTTTCCAGCAACTTGAGGAGCATGCAGATGCGACAAGCACGGTGGCGATGGTCCTCGGGCTGTGCGGTGTTGGTTGGTTTGTGGATGCTCTTGGTCGGTAAAGCCCTGGCCGATGGCCCAACGGAGGAAATCACCGAAGTTGCTCTGCGCAGCTCTGCCCAAGGATTGGAACGGCTGTTGGCCCGTGCCCAGGCCGAAAATCGCCATCCCTTAGAGCCTGTTCTGCGTTGGGCTCAGGCCAATTTGCCCCGAATTGAAGCCATCCGCGACTACACTTGCGTGTTGGTCAAGCGGGAACGCATCGCGGAAAAACTGCGCCCTTATGAGTACCTGTTTTTGAAGGTCCGTCACCGACCCTTTAGCGTCTATGTTTACACCCTGGCTCCGATCAAGGGCCGCGAGATCATCTATGTGGAGGGTCGCAACCACGGTCGGCTTTGGGCCCACGAATCCGGTCCCAGGCGGTTAATCATTGGCACGATCTCCCTGGACCCTCGTGGTCCTCGGGCCATGAAGGGCCAGAAGTACCCGATCACCGAAGTGGGCATCTTGAACCTGACCCGACGGCTTTTGGAAGTGGGCCGCCAGGAGCTGCGCTGTCCGGATATTCAGGTGAAAACCTACGCTCAAGCCCGACTCAACGGACGCCCCTGTCTGGTGTTGGAGTTTGTGCACCCTCGGGCAACCAACCACCGCTTTTATATGGCTCGCGTGTTTGTGGATCGGGAGTGGAACTTGCCGGTGCGGTATGAGTCCTACGGGCCTCCTGCGGCTCCTGGCGAAAAGCCCCGACTGCTGGAAGAATACACTTACACGAACTTGCGTCTGAATGTCGGGCTGACCGACGAAGACTTTGACATTCGCAACCCCAACTATCGCTTTCCCTAATCAGACTGCTGAATCGTCAACACGCCGGGGTGGCGGGGTGTTTTTCGTCTTTCTTTCCCAGTAGGCAGAAAACCTCAGGCTGGGTTGTTCTGGTGCCCAGGGGGAAATAGATTGTTCTGTAGTGTGTCTGGGAACGCATTCCTTGGGAAATCCCAAGCCCGCCACTGCCCCTTGCTTTGCTTGCCTCCCGCCTGACTTCCTGCCTTCAAAACAAAGGGATTTTCCATGCAGCGATTGTCAAAGTGCCGGTGGCCTGTGTGGGTGGTGTTGTTGGGGATGCTTGTTGTACCGGCATCGGGCCAATCTGAGAAACAAACATGGGAACTGGTCCGCGTGCCGCAGGTGTGGTCAGG
>JAJRRR010000326.1 GCA_024279285.1 Planctomycetota bacterium | reverse complement strand
TTTAGGATAAAAGGGGCTTTTTTTCAGTCGGGCTTTGTAGCGACGAATGTATTGATCGGCCAGCACCACTTGACCGTCTTCCACGAGCTGTTTGGCCAGGTGGGCTTCGACCACAAAGTCCGGCACACTTTCCCATCGCCCGGAGAACGGAAATGCGATCTGGAGCAGTTCTTCCGGTGTGTGGTCGGCCAAGGGAATGTCGGCCAGGAGGGTTTGCAACTCCACTGCACCCCGATACAACACCACCAGCCGGCCTTGGCTGTCCAACAACAGGCTGGTGGGCACAGCCAACGGTTCCCGAGGCACAAACAGGTGATCAAAGACCAGTTGGAGCCGTTCAATTCCTTCGGAAGTGGCTTCGCCCAGTTCGTAAGGCAGTTCCCACTGTTGAGCCATTTGCAGGGCTTGGGAAGCACTGCCGGAGTCTTCCAAAAGGCCGTCCACGGCCAAGGCCACCACACGCACTCCCGCTTGGTGAAGTTGCTGGTGATGGCGTTTGAGCTCTTGGAGTTCCTTCAAGCACGGTCGGCACCAACTGGCCCAAAGCACCACTAAGGTGGGTTGGCCCTGGAAGTGGTCCAAGGTGGTCAGCCTTCCGCGTTCGGTTCTCAGGGGGAACTCGGGCAGACAGACTTTGTAGGGGAGCAACACTCGGGGAGGAGTAGTGATTTTGGGCCGAGGCAACGGTGAGCGAGCCAATGGCGAGCGATTTTTGACCGGCGGCGTCCACGGTTCGGCTTTGCCGCTTCCTTGGACAATCCGATAGTGGCGATCCACCTGGTCAATGGTGAACTGTTCCACCTCTCCGCCCGGCCAGCGGACCACGAGTTTTTCCACACGCTGGTGGTCGCCCAGTCCAAAGTGGACCCATTTGCTGCACTGGGACAAGAATCCCTGGCCTGCCCGAACCGTTCGCAAAAGCGGCACTTTTTCCCCGGGCAGGTAGAGTTCCACCCGGGCTCCGATGGCATCACGGTTGCATCGGGTTCCCTGAAGGCGGAAAGCGACGAAGTGTTTGCGACGCGGCAGGTCGTTGCGCAGCAGGCGCAACATGGGCCCGTTGCGGTTCACCACCCACAGGTCCAAGTCGCCGTCAAAGTCCCAATCGGTGATCCCAATGGCCCGAGCGTCGTCGTCGAACCCAAACCCGCTAATGGCCGAGATGTCGCAAAAAGTGCCGTCTCCCAGGTTGAGGAAACAGCAGTTGGGTTCACGGCCAGAGAGGGAAAAGCCTCCTCGGACCAAATCGTACAACGAAGTTTCAATCCGACTTTCCAAACCTTTGCCGGGCGACACGACCTGCCGCCAGAGGAAACTTCACAAGTCGTCCGGTTGCTGGTTGGTCACATAGCCGTTGGCCACCACCAGATCTTCCCAAGTGTCGTTGTTGATGTCCACGAACAAGGATGCCCACGCCCAGCGCGCCACTTCCACCCCGGCCGGCTTGCTGACCTCTTGAAAGCGGGTCCCATCCAAGTTCATAAACAGCGAGTTGCCTTTAGCGAAGCGTTGGATTCGGGCCAGGGTTTGGGGGTCGTACTGGTGGAGTTTGGCCTGCTGGGTGGTGATGCGATTTCCAGCCGAGGAGAACATATTGGCCACATACAGGTCCATGCGTCCGTCGTGGTTAAAATCGCCCCAGGCCACCGACATCCCCGAGCCTGGGTCTTCCACCCCGGCTTGCTGGGTGATAGCCACAAAACGCCCTCCTTCGTTGCGATAGAGGGTGTTGGGCCCATAGTCGTTGGCCACATACAGGTCCAAGTCGCCGTCGTTGTCAATGTCTTCCCAGGCTGCGGCTAGGCTGTGGCGATTGTGGTCTTTGTCCAAGCCCACTTGCTCGGTCACATCGGTGAAAAGCCACCCGTACTCGGGCGAGATGTCGTTGCGGAACAGGTGATTGGGGCCGCCGTTGGTGGCGTTGAAATAGTCAAAGGGGGCCTCGGGATCAGGACCTTCGCCCACGGTGAAGAAAATGTCCAGATCCCCGTCATTATCGTAGTCCACGGCCGAAAGGGCATGGGAATCGTTGGTAGCCAGTGTGAATTTATATTCCGGCTTGAATCGTCCCTGGCCATCGTTGGAAAACCACAACACTTGGAACGGACAAGCCAACACCAGGTCCTGGTCTCCATCGTTGTCCAGGTCCACCAGCAGGGCGCTGTTGGCCGGATCCAAAAGGTCCAAACCGGCCTGAGCCGTGATGTCCTCAAACCGCCCGTCGCGGCGCTGGCGAAGCAACCGGTGAGGAAGTCCGGACGGCTGGCACAGGAACAAGTCATCCAGTCCATCTCCGTCCACATCTCCCACGGCCAAGCCAAATCGTTCGGCAATTCCCAGACCAAAGTTGCGATCTATGCGGCGAATCCAGTGATTGAGCCCGTAGCGAATTTGTTCCACCACCTCGGGACAAGGCTGAAGGGCGTCTTGGGTGCAATCTACAAAGATTCCCTTTTGGGGGAGTTGAGCCACGCACTCTTGGTACTGTTCCAGTTCCACTTCCCTCAATCGGGGCACGGCGTGTTGGCTTGCCATGTCCCAACCACACCACCAAACGGCATGTTGTTCCCAAAGATGCTGTCCGCTCTGGATGTGAAACTGAAACAGCGCCTTGACCCGAACATGCTCTCCTTTGAGA
>JAJRRR010000325.1 GCA_024279285.1 Planctomycetota bacterium | reverse complement strand
GTCGCAAAGTGCCTTTTCGCCGGAAGAAGTGTATCGCTTGATCCGGGTGGTGCAGGTGCTTCAACGAATCCACTCTCCGGAGGCTAAAAAGATTCTGCAACAAATGGCCCGAAGCGTGCCCGATGTCCAAGTCATGCAACAAGCCCAGGCTGCTTTGGAGGATTGGTAAGGGGAGCATAGCGGGCCTAGGGCGAGGGAGGCTTTTGCAAACTTTGACCCAACTCCAAACTCTGCTGCCCCCAAGGAGTCTCCAGCACCACCCGATCCGGCTGAATACTTAACACTTGCAACTGGCTCTGTGCCCATTGCCATTTTTGGCCAGCCCGGAGCACATACCGCCGACGGGTGCGCGGCTCATAAAACCACACCTCCGGTTCCTCATCCTTTTGGACCGAAGCGATGAAGACCACCACAGGCTCCGGATCCGGAGGAGCCACAGAAGGCCGCTCGGGAGGGGCCTGGGGAGGGCGATAGGGACGGAAAAGCCAAGCCTGGGCCAACTGGTGGAACAGCTCTTCTCCAGGGAGAGTTTCACTTTGCAAAGGAAGCAATTGAACCCGATCTCCGGAACCGTGCGCTAAAAGAGCAGTATTATGTTGGGCCCGACGAACTTGCCAACGGGTCCCTTGCACCTGACGAACCTGCATCACTTCTTGTCCGATGCGAATCCAGAACGGGCCTTTTTGCGGAAAGCCTTCCGAGGAGCGGACGGTCAGAGAGTGGGCTTCTGCGGCGGCGGCAAGCGGCTCTTGGAGGCGGGTTTCGGGGAAGAGTCGTTTTCGGGCCGGGGCACCTGGGAGGACCAGCCCCTCGCCGGTCAGCCGTACACGCAACTGGTCCGTTTCCCCCTGCGGCTCCACCCTCAAGGCAGCAACCCGATGAGCCAGGGCCACCCGATCCAACCAGCTCAACAGTCGGGCCACCTGGTCCAATCGGGCTACGGCTTCCAGGTGGACTTGCACGGCGGTGTATTGTCCGCTTCGCACGATTCGTCGGCCAGGAACCACGCGCAACTCCTGCCAGCCGCACATTAGGGCCATGTCGGTCAGCCACTGTTGATAAAGTCGCTGGGCATCGGCCACATCCGCTGGCAAGCTCAAACGGCGCCACCGGTTGACCACGGCCAGGGAACGATTCACTTGGCTCAGTTGGCGCACGGCTTGAGCGTGCTTGTGCCGAAGCTGTTCGAGTTGTTCTTGTCGGGTCAGCACGGGGCCATAGACGGTCCGATAAGCCCACGGCACCACCCAAACCACCACTATCAGCCCTCCGGCCACGGCAGCCAGGATTTTTTCGCGTCGTTGCATAGCAGGCTAACTAGCGAGAAGCAGAGGAACGCTTAGCTGGGGAAGGCACTTCCACATCAAGCCCGAATCGCCAAGGATAGGCTTCGCCTTCAGGGTCCGGTTCCAACGCTTGAGGGCGGACCCGATAGCCCCGGTCGGCCAGGAACTGCAAAAACTCCTCGGCAGCTTGTCGGCTTTGGGCACGGCCGGATCCTTGCACCCGGACTTGCCCCTTCCGCCCGTGGGCCAGCGACTCCAGGTGCAATTGAGTCAAATAGACCGCCGGAGGCTGGTGCACTTGTTGGGCCTGGAGGAGTTGTTGCAGGTGGGGCAACCACGCCACTTGGCTCTGTTGCCAACTTTGGAGGGCAGAAGCCGTGCGGTGGAGTTTTTGGGACCTTTGGACGACCTGTTGGGCACGCTCCAGTTCGGTTTGAACCTGGGCTATTTGCTCATCTAGTCGGGCAGCTTGCCACCCCACCCAGGAAGCCAGAAGGCCCAACACCACCCCGGCACCTACCAATGCACCGATCAAGCGTCGTCGGACAGGGTGAGCCGGAGCAGGAGGCTGCCGCGGATGGAGGAAATCCACCACCTCCACCCGCGCCTGGCCTTCCAAGCTCAGTAGGCCCAACACCACGGACCAAGCTGCCAGTTCCTGAGGTGCTTGCTTAGGAGCCAAGGGGGTCAGATCCAGCACTTCCACAGGGGGACTGACCCGCTGTTGCAGTTCGGCGGCCAGGTGTTCTTGTTCTCCCTGAGGGCCGAGCACCCAAATCCGGGACAAGGACAACTCCGGATCCCAGTTGCGCAGCGCTCCCAGGCAACGCTGCACTTCCAACAGCACTTGTTGGCCGTTGGCTCCCGGCGAGGCCAAGGGCGAGCCGTGGGAAAAGACCAGACTTTGGCCCCGAACCGCCACCACTTCCACCCGGGTGTGGGTGGCCAGGACGATCAGCTCGGCATCCGCGGCCGACAGTGGGCCCCGAAGTTGGGCCAGCAGTTGGGCCAAAGCCACCGAGGAGATCGTCACCCGACGCACCGACAGCCCACACTTGTCCAACAGCTCCGTCAACCGCTGGAACTTCTCCTGCTGAAGCTCCACCAGCAGCACTTCTTGCTGCTCGCCCCGGGGCCCCAAAGGAACAAAGTCCAGCCGGAGCTGGTCCAAGGCGGTGGAGACTTTGGTTTCGGCCTGGATGCGGACGATCTGAGGCAATTCTTCTTGGGGCACGAGAGGCACGCTCATCCGCCGTGCCACCACCTCGCTGCGGCCCAATGCCACAGTGACTTCTTTGGCGCTGAAGTGATGGTGTTGCAGGAACTGGCGAAGTGCTTCTGCGGCTTGCTCGGTTTGTTCCCAAGGCTCCAGCTCCTCGGGCCATTGAAGCTGGCCGTACCAGCGCACCCGAGGCCCGTTGCGCCCCAGCTCCGCTTCCATTAACCAAAGCCGATCCTGATCCCAATCCAGGGCAAGTACCGTAGGCATGGCTTGGCAAACCTCTTGGGGAAACACCCACAGCAGCCCCCCTTCTTTTAAACCCTCCCTGAGGAGAAAAGTTCCTCCCTGGAGGAGAATTCCTCACTCGGCTGAGGTTTGGCACGGGAAGTTTTCCTCCCAGGCCAATGTGCCCCTTTTTCGTCCGGAACCAAGCCAAGTTCAAAAACCTGTCCGAAGGATCTTCCAAACTTCACGGTTGCCGAGTGTTTTCTGATTTTTCAGATGGAGCTCTGAGAGCTTTTCCGAAAAATTCGCGGATTTCGGCTCCCATGAGGCCTGAGAGCTTTTTTGGGGCCCCCAAGAAAACCGCTCCTTGCCTCACAAAAAACCGGAGGCCACCCGCCTCCGGCTAGCTGGGGCACCAGGATTCGAACCTGGACTAACTGATCCAGAGTCAGTTGTGCTACCGTTACACCATGCCCCAGTGTCTCTATTAAAACTAGATACGCTCCCCACCCCAGGGTCAAGAGCGC
>JAJRRR010000324.1 GCA_024279285.1 Planctomycetota bacterium | reverse complement strand
GTGCACGAACTGATGACCCCCGATGTGGTCACGGTAAGCCCCGAGGCCACTGTAGTGGAGGCGGCCCGAACCATGTTGGCTAACCGCGTGCATCGCCTGCCGGTGGTAGATGCCCAAGGACAGCTCTTGGGTGTGGTTTCTACCACGGATCTGCTGGAAGCTTTTATCCAGATGGTGGAAGGTTCCAAGTAAAGGCCCCGGCTGGCTACGCCCTGGGGAGGTGGTGAGGTACAATAATTGGGTCCAGGTGCTCTGAAGCAATCCGCCCGGGGGGCCTAGAGCCCCGCTGGCTCAATGGCCAACAGGCAGGTGGAAGTGGACATGTCCGGCGCCAGCCGAAGATGGAAGTTGCGTTTTACTCTGCCGGGGCTGTTTGCAGCCGTCACCGTGGTGGCCGTGGCTGTGGCTTTTTCTCGGAGTTCCTGGGGGCAGTGGCTTGCCTCTCATCGGGCGGTGGTAGCCGGAGGAATTGCCCTGCTGTGGATTGGCGGCTTGATCCTGGCCCATGTGGCGGGCAACTATTGGGGAGAGCGCATCAATCCTCAATTACGCCAATCCGGCGAAGTCCCCGATCCGGAAACTTTGAAGCACTTCCGCCGCGCGGTGCCCCGAGGCTGGAGGGCCTCCGTGCCGGAAACCCATCTCCGTTCCCGAGAGCGAATCCACTTGGCCTTGTGGTCTTTGGTAGCTTTGGGGGCGGCCTTGGGAGCTTGGGCAGGAGTGAGGTTTGTGCAGTACATGACTTCAGGAGAGGTCAACACGGCCGGGTTGGTCTTGGGAGGAGTTTCAGCGGCTGTGCTGGGCGGAGTGTGGACTTTTTTGATTGCCACCTGTGTAGTCGGCATTGTGCGAGGTTTGCGCGAGTCCGCCCGACCCATTGAAGTGCAACTGCACAAACCCTCTGAACTCCAGGACAATTCGCCGCTTGCTTCTGCCGACTCCCCCTGTCGGGCCGACCCCTCCAGTGGAAGTTCTGTCTAGGCTCCCGTGCCCGACTTTTCAAAAATCGGTGCCTCCCCAAACCACCGGCAGAAACACCCGTGTAGAGCGTACCACCCACTCCCTCATCCCTCCCCACGCTCCACTCCCGGAGCTAACCGCGAAGTGGAACAGCCCGTACCTAAGGCTTGCCAGGACAAGGGGGAAGTGGAGTTAGAGCCGGGCAGGAGGAGTTCACCGCTGTTGGGAAGGAGGAGCCAAGGGGATGTTGTACTTGCGGATTTTGTTGTAGAGCGTAACACGGCTGATGCCCAAGGCTTTGGCCGTGGCGGTGCGGTTGAAATTATGGGCACGGAGCATGGCCTCAATTTTTTCGCGTTCGGTTTGGGCCAGTTGACCGGCCAGATGGGCGGCTGTTGAGGGGCAAAGCAGCGAGGGAGTTTTAGCCACCAGCGAAGGTGAGAGGTTACATGCCCGAACCAATCCGTCCCGACAAAACATCACCAGCCGCCGCATCTCATTGCGCAGCTCCCGAATGTTGCCCGGCCAACGATGCCACCGCAAAATGCTCAATAAACGCGGCTCTACCCACTGCACCGGGTTGCCGAATTCCTGGGCGGCTTGCTGGAGGAGCAGTTGGGCCAAAGGAGCAATGTCCCGAGGTCGCTTCACCAACGGCGGAAGCTCAAACACCAACTGGCGAAGCCGGTAGTACAAATCCGCCCGAAACTGCCCCTGCTGAATCCACTGCTCCAAATTAACATTACTGGCAGCGATAATCCGCACATTGGCCCGAATCGTCCGGTTGGATCCCACCCGTTCAAACTCGCCGGTTTCCAACACCCGCAGCAGCTTGGCCTGTTGGCTAGGCCCAAGCACTTCAATTTCGTCCAGCAGAATGGTTCCCTTTTGCGCTTGCTCAAACTTACCTGGTTTGTCCGAATCGGCTCCCGTGAACGCCCCCCGCACATGCCCAAACAACTCGCTGTCAATCAGCTCTTTGGCTAGCCCCCCGCAAGCTACATGAACAAACGGGCCCGATGACCGAGGGGAAAGATGGTGGATATATCGAGCCAAAGTGGTCTTGCCCGTGCCAGTCTCGCCTGTGAGCAAGATGGTCACATCGTGCTTGGCTGCTACCGGGAGCTCATCAAACAAGGGGAACAGCTCAGGAGTGTAAGTGAACATGGGACAGGGGAAATTGCCGGGCAACTGTCGGCACTGCAAATGGCGCTGGGAAGCCAGGGCCGACTCGGCGCGGTGAAGTTCCTCCCAACGATGCTCACTTTGCCAAGTGGGCAACCCTTGCCAAGAAACCACATCGGTGAGCAGATGATCTGCAGCTCCTAGCCACGAAAGCGGAATGCCTCTCTCCACCAGCCCAACCACAACCCCGGTGCCATGCCGGCGCAGATGCGGCAATTGTTCCCACGAGCCCAGCTTTCTCAAATCGGCAAGTGTAGCTTGGGCGGGAGATACAGCTTCTGACCAGCGCAACACCCGAAGCGACAGCGGCTCCAGGAGTTGCCTGATCTGGGCAGCAAAGGCCGGATCGTCCGTGACCAGGCACCAATCGGGCTGGTTGTCCCTAAGTGCCATTGCTCGTTGCCCTTACTCCATTCCGAGCGAAATCCCTGGCATTTCAAAACGAGGACCAACGGCAATTGTAATTAACTAGATTTTCCAATCAACTTATTTTCTCTATATTTTTCATGTGTCCTGTCCGTGTCTCGCAATTTTGTTTGTTCTATCCTTGCTGTTTTTGCTATTTTTTCTTTGCTGGCTGGCTTCACTTGGGGGAAAAGTGGTGACTTCGCCGTGTTGGCATCCGGAGAAATTCGTTCAGGAGATTGAGCATCTGAGTGCTCGGGGGCAGGGGGCGTGTAGGCCGCCCCGCAGGCTGTGGTGGAAGTGTGTGCTGCTGCGTTGGGCAGCATTGGCGGTCGCATTTGCGTATGCCATGGGGGGAGCACTAGTGGCTTTCATGTTGGCCGGATGGAGTGCGGCCGGGTGGATTCTCTGGAGTGGGGCCGAAGCTTCCCACTGGACAGCAGCCCTGGTGCCGGGAGTGTTGGCCTTGGTGGCCACCTACTACGGGTGGCAGGCGGTACGGTTGCTCAGACACCTGGTCACGCCAGCCTTGGAGGAGCATCCAGTGGAAGAACGGTGTCGGGTGCTGGAGCCTTCGGACGCTCCAGCCCTGTATCGCCTGGTGAACTTGCTGGCCCAACGAATCGGACGCCCTTGCCCGGATGAAATCCGTCTCAGCCCAGAACCGGAATGCTTCGTCGTTGAGCAGCGGCGATTTGGACTCTACACCCGGCGCCGGTTGGTTCTCGTGCTGGGCGTGCCGCATCTTCGGGTGCTTCGTCTGGGAGAGCTGCAAGCGTTAGTGGCTCATGAGTTGGCCCATCTGCCCCATGACACCACCACCACGGTGTTCTTGTTTCGGTTTTCCGAGGCTTTGCACCGCGATTTGGCTTTGCCTTTGTGGTGGAAGCTGCGAGTGTTGGACCCTTTGTGGTGGTGCGGGCAGGTGGCGTTGTGGTTGCTGCGGCAGTGCTATGGGCCTTTGAGGCACGCTCAGGAGTTTTTGGCCGACTGGACCAGTGCGTCTCTGGTGGGAGCGAAAGTGGCTGCCCAAACCTTGCTCAAAGAGTGGTGCGTGAGCACGCAGTTTCAGCTTCTTTTGACTCAGGAGACTGAACTGCCCCAAAGCTGGACTCAATGGAATCGGTTGCTAGAGCGATTTGTTCGTCAGTGGGAGGAGCCGGGGCCTGGGGCTCTGGAGTATCTGGAACACCGACTTCGTCAGGAAGAGCCCAGGGATTTGGCCGAGGAGTCCCATCCCCCGGTGAGTGTGCGTTTGGAATTCCTCCGTCGCCATCCTTGCCAACAGCCGGACCCGGCTGTGCAGCTCAGTCTGTCTTTGCCGGCTTGGGGGCTTCTCCCAGTAGGGGAGCAGAACAAGCTGGCTTGAAAAGAAGGGTAAATCACTTGGCCGAGGAAGCTTTTCCGCGTCCGGCTTCCCAGATGATCCGTTGTGGATTAACTGGTTGAGGTTCCGCGGTTCCTCGGCCCATCTTGTCCGAAGGGCTCTGCTCCTTTTCCATGTCCTTGTAAACCTGTTGAAAGATCGTGTTAGCATAAGGGGCCCGCGGGTCCTCGCCAAAGCTGGCTACAAAAGTCTTATGGTGCTCAATGTGCAGGAAATGGTAGGGACGGAAGTAATAGTAGCCGTGAGCTTCGGGGAAGTAAGAATAGTGGGGAAACATATCACAATCGCCGTGGAACAACGGACGCAAGCACATTTGATAGCAGGTCCAGCAGTGCTCGTCCTCACAACACCCACCTTCGCAGCACGCATCGCACAGACCCGTCAAGTGTTCCGTCTGTTCGGCTAAGTCGGAAGATTGGACTTCTTCCACTGCCTGAGGTGCGGGGGGCATGTCCGAGGGAGAGGACTCCTCTTGGGGACCGACTCCCAAAAGAACCAAACCAAGCAGCGTGGCCAAGTGCGAGTTCATCATTTTGTTCCCAACTTAGCGGAGAATCGGCACAGGTGAGGCACAGTCTTAGCCCCTGCTTGTCCTTTGTGATTCATCGGGCGGGAGCAACGAGGCGTACATCAAAAAATGATTTTGAGGACTCCTGGCTTTGGGTTTGTCAGACCAAGCAGGCAAACTTTGCCGGTTAGCGTAACCTTGTCGCGATGCTTGCAATAGATTCAAACCTCGGCATCCCAAAAAGCCGCAGGATTTTGTTCACCGCCCTTGTGCGTAGGGCCGATAAGCTCAATACAGCCGTACCCTGATCAAGGGCCGGTTGCTTGTTTTGCAAACAGGGGCCTGTGCCAAACCAGTTCAATCTCCCATCGAGGATCCATCCATGAGTGCACATTGGAGAATGAAGCTCCTTTGGAGTGGATGGCTGGTATGTTTGGCCGCAGGGGGGTGGTTTGCCCAACCCTCGGTTGCTCAGCAGAGTTCATCCACCGGGGAAAGACTCTACACCATCTCACCCATTCCGGCTTCGCCACAAGCCAAAGCCAAAGAGAGGAATCTGATTGCCGATGTGGTGGAGCCTGAGCTGACTTTGGACTTGGAACCCAACCAGTCCAAGCTCATTCGGACCAAGCGTCCCGTGTTGCGCATCTCCATCACCAAGCCCGAAATCGCCGAAGTGGTTCAGTTCAGCCCCACCGAATTTGAACTCATCGGCAAGCGGTCCGGACACACCACTTTGACCCTGTGGTTTGAGGGCCAACAAGGCACTCAGGTGCTTCGCTACTTGGTTCGGGTGGCCAGTGATGAGCTGACCCAAAACCAATTGGAACTGGAATACGGGCGGCTCCAGGACCGCATCAATGAGTTGTTTCCCAACAGCTTTGTGCAGTTGATTCCGGTGGCCGACAAGATCATCGTGCGCGGCCAGGCACGCGATGCCGAAGAAGCGGCTCAAATCCTGGCCATCGTGAGTAACCAAGTGATGGACCAGCAGGGGAACCTGTGGAGCTTTGGCACGGTGGGAGTGGGTAATGCTGCCCCCCCCATCGCTGGCCAGGAGAATTTGCTTCCGGCTACTCGGGTCATCAACCTCCTGGATGTGCCGGGTGAAAAGCAAGTGATGCTCAAGGTTCGGGTGGCCGAAATCAACCGCACGGCTTTACGCAAGTTCGGCAATCGGATTGAAGTCACCTCGGGTGAGTTCTCCTTCAACACTTTGCTGGGCCTGACCGATGCTGCCGGCACAGTGGTGCTGGAGACCGAAGATGTGTTTCTGGCCCTGGAGGCCCTGTCCTCGCACGGATATGCCAAGATTTTGGCCGAGCCCACTTTGGTGGCTCTCAACGGACGCCCGGCCAGCTTCATCGCCGGTGGGGAGTTTGCCGTGCCCACCGTAGTGGGCGTGCAAGGCGTGGGAGCTGCTACGACCACCTTCCGCGGATTCGGAACTCAGTTGACCTTCATTCCCACCATCATTGACAAAGACCGCATCCGATTGCAGGTTATTCCGTCCTTCAGCACCATAAACGAGGACAACACGGTGGACGGGATTCCCGGCCTGGACCCCCGAGCCGTGTTCACCACGGTGGAACTGCGTGAAGGGCAGTGGCTGGCCATTGCCGGGTTGATCAAAGACGAGCAGCGTGGTTCCCAGGTGGGCCTGCCTTTCGTGGATCGCGTGCCGATCCTCAACGCCCTCTTTACCCGAAAAACCGTGGAGCGCGACGAAACCGAGTTGATCGTTCTGGTCTCCCCGGAACTGGTCCATCCGATGGAGCCGGAGGAAGTCCCCTTGATCCTGCCCGGCATGGATCTGACCGAACCGGATGACTGGAACTTCTTCATCTACGGCTACATTGAAGGGGATCCCAACTGCCACTACCGCAGCACGGTTTGGCCCTACCAGCATCAGTTGTACCATCGGGCCAAACACGAAGCGATGAAGCAGGCCAAACGGGTTCCCTCCTATCAAGTGATGGAAGGCCACTATGTGCAGGGGCCGTGTGGGTTCTCGGAATAGGTGAACAGGAAATCGGACCGGGAACACAACTGGCAGACTTTAACCGCGGGAGAGCTAGCGATGCCGAAACGATTGGGTTTGGGACTTTTGGTGGTGATGGTGGCGTCCTTGGGATGTCACTGGCATCGGGTTCGGGCGGTGTATCAACCTCCCCCGCCAGCCGAACCCCTGGGCACCAAAAGCGATGCCATCTGGCGCAAACAAGAACTCAACGCCGAGGCTTCGGACTTCGTCATCTACCAGCACGAGTTTGAATACAACGGCTACCGACTCAATATGGCCGGTGAGGATCACCTGAAGCAGATCGCCTATCGGCTTCGCCAAGGACACGACTTCCCGGTGGTCGTGGAACGAAGCACCACCACGGCTCGCCCCGACACCAAGTTCAAATATCCAGTGCATCCCAATCCCCAACTGGATATGAAACGCCGTGAGGTGGTGGTTCGGGCTTTGGCGGCCATGGGCGTGCACGATGCCGAACAGCGCGTGGTGGTCGCTCCGGCTTATGTGCCGGGCACCAAGGCCACCGAAGATGCGGCAGCTTATCGTCGGGCCCTGAATCCCCGATTTGGAACCTTCTTTGGCCTGGGACCGTTTGGGCCCTTTGGCACCGGATTTGGTTTCGGCGGCTTCGGCGGTGGTTTCTAGGACCTGAAAGCTACTGCTGGTGTTCATTCCCAACAAAACCAGGGAAGGAAATCCAATGCAGTCGGTTTGGCTCCACTGGACAGCGATCGGAACTTTGGCCCTGTTGACTGGATGTGCAAGCTCCTCAGGAACCTTGTCTTGGCAGGGGCGTCCGTGGCAACACGGAACCCCACAGGCCAGCTCGCCGTTGGCCCTGCGCTCCCCGGGGCTGGGGAAAGTTTCCCAACCGACTGCTTCCAGCAAGTCCCACAAACAATACGAAGCTGATTTCAAGCTGGCCCGACTCTTGGAACGCCGCGGCCAACACGATAAAGCCCAACGGGCCTATCAAGCCCTGTTGCGCCAAAATCCCAACGACGCCCGAGTGCATCACCGCCTAGGTGTGCTGGCTGCCCGAAAAGGACACTTGGAACAGGCCGAACGCTATCTGCAACGCGCTTTGCAGTTGGGGCCAACCTCGGCCGATCTGCTGGCCGACCTGGGCTACTTGCACTACCTCCAACATCGCCTGGAGGAAGCCCAACAGGACCTGCAGCGTGCGTTGCAGGTGGACCCAGGGCACAAACGAGCGGCGATTAACTTGGGTCTGGTGCTGGGAAGCCAAGGCAAGTATGAGCAAGCATTGGCCGCGTTTCGCCGCGCCGGAGATGAAGCCCAAGCTTACGCTAACTTGGCCTATGTGTGCACCCAACGGGGTGATGTGCCCAAGGCCATTGAATACTACGACCACGCTTTGACCCTCAACCGGAACCTGCGTCCGGCAGCCGAGGCGTTGGCTCAACTGGGACAGCGGCAACTGCTGGCCCGACGAAAACTTGCCCAAGCAAAAGCCAAACCTTCCTCGGCCAAACCTGTTTCTCAGGCTGCTCAGGCCCCGTTTTTTGCCAAGTCCAAGGATTCTCGTCGGGATCAAGCTAAGCCTTCGGCCATGTTGGTCGGCTACAAGCGTTCTTCCACGGGCGCCAAGAGTTCGACTGCCCCGGTTCGGCAGCGAGTCTCTCAGACCCAAGTGACCAAAGCTGTGCACCCTCGGGCCTCTCAGGGGAGTCCAACTCCCTCCCCAGTCCCACGCTCCGAACGCAAAGCCGTGGGCAAGTCTGCTCCAACTGCTTCGGCAACGAATCTGACTCAGGAGCTTTGGGGCACAAGTGCCACGGCAAGCGACGAACCAGCATTGGACCCGTTCGGGCTGGAGCCGTAATCAGCCCAGGACCTCTTGGGGCAGTTTCCCCCTCCACAGGGCCAAAGCCCTTCCGGCGTGGCTCAAGTAGGTGTACCACTGCTGAACTCGGCGTGGTCCAAGTTGCAAGATGACTTGGGCCAAGTACTGTCCGGCCCGAACCACCACCTCCCGAGGCGGAAGCACCTCCGCGGGAGCGATGGCCAGCCATTCCAGCGCATGTCCGGTGGCCACAATGCGGTCTTGAAGGCGATCCGTGGTGCCTTCGGTGGCAGGTTGGGTGCGTTGGGGGCGCCGCCAAGGCCAATCCCCGTTCCAGAATCCCTGGGGGTGCTGATGCCGAACCAACCGCCGACTCATCTGCCGCAGAAATCGCGTCGCTTGCTTGCGCACCGTCGGGGAAAACAACCGGTGCTGCTGGTCCAACTGAAGTAGCGCTGCCAAGGTGTACAGCCGATGATTGCCGTAGCAAACGCCCAGTGGCATCCGTTCCCGCATGATCCGTCCGGCCAACATGTCAAAGCTGATCCGACGCCCCCAGCGGTTGAACCACTCGCGTCGGGGAGCCAGAAACATCCCGGCCACCAAGGCCGACCACTCGTATTCCCTCTGATCCAGTTCAAAGCTCAGCAGGACATGGCGGACGAGGTCTTCCATGGAGGCGGGGCCGGCGGGGGTGTAGATGGGCCATTGGAGTCCCAAGCCCACCTCGGCCAAGGTGGCCACCGTGTGATCACGATGGCTGCTGGCCGTGGGCCGACCGTTTTGGAACACTACCCGAACTCCCCAACGGGTGCTCTCCAAAAGCGGCGGAGCTGCCGGTCCATAACGAGCCACAAAACGCCGGTGATCGGTCAGCAGCTTTACCATCTGTTGCCCACTCAGGTATCCCGGCCCAGATGGCCGGTGCTCTCGTCCCAAAAAACGCAACGCATGGTCCACATGATTGATCCGCAGCCGAGGCCCCTGGTCCTCTAGCTCCAGTTTCTTCAGCACTTGCAGAAGTTGATCGTCGGAAATGACCAAAGGCTCGTCCACCAGGGAACGGATCGGCCACGGCTGGGGCTGAAGGGGGAGCTGGAGTCGGCGCAGTCGGGTCCAGTGGCTCACTCCGGCCCAACTTGCTCCCAACGCCCAAACGCCCAAATGGGCCGTCCAGGCCAAAAGAGCCCCACGCCGGGTTAGCAAACCAGACTGTTCCCCAACACCCATTGCAGCTCCTTTGCGCAAGCTCTCACTGTACGAGCAACGCTTACTTGGAACCGGAACCTTTCTTGGAAGCCGAAGAAGGTTTGACTTGGGAAAGCTCTGTAGGTCTGCGGCCAGGGGAATCCACGGCTTCTTGCTGGGAATTGCGATAGGCAAACACGGCACCTTGGGCGTCTTCGTAAACCACTCGCCATTGGCGGTGTTGGATCATGGCCCGATACAACTGCCGTTGCATTTCTTTGTCCACCACGGCCCAACTGATCCGATGCCGCTGAAGCACCCGGTCCCAACCCGAGTGCACCTGCCACACTTGCACATAGTCCTGCCACAGCCGCGGGGGGATCAGGTGGATGTTGCTTGTGATCCAGGGGCGCACCTGCTTGGGTCCGTGAACCAGAATCCAATCGCCCCAGTGCTGAGGGGTGTAAATCGTCCCACGCACCGGAAGCTTTTTCAATGCTTGGGTCAATCGCACCGGAGAGGTAGCGCGGTGGTAAATTTGTTCCGGCGTGCGTTTTCTGGCTCCCAGCAAAGGCGAGCTGGCCGGAGACAGCACAAATGCCGACCAGACGAAAAATCCGGCAGCCAACGACCATCCCCAACGCCACGGAGAAATCGACGGCTTTTCTTCTTCCTTGAGAGTGTCATGAGTTTGGGCCTGGAGTCTCCGCTTGGCCAGTTGTTTCCACAGTTCGCACAGAGGACCTGCGCTGAGCATCCCCCAGACAAACGCATACCAGTGGATCATTCGCACGGCCCAGGCCACCGAAACCGCAAACACAGCCCAAGCCACTAGCCATCCCCAGCGCACTCGGGCCCGACTCCATCGCCACCACAAGGCCATCACCACCAACGAGAGGACGAACTCAGGACCGGGACTTTGGACCAGCACCAAGGGGCGCCATTCCACGATGTATTCCAGATTGGGATTGGCCGAAAACCGCACCGTGTGCCACAGCAGTTCCACTCCGTAAGGATTCAACAAAGTGGCCGCCAGGGCCAACTCCGTAAGCAACAACCACTGGTGCACTCGCCGCCAGTGCAGCACGGCCCGAAGCGATCCGCTGCGCTCCCACTGCTCCAGTGCGGCTCCTGCTACCATCGCACCGAGCACCACCAGCCCACAGACAAACGACCCATGCACATTAGCCCAAACCACAAACAACCCCGGCACCGCCCACCACAAGAACCAGGGCACATTCGGAACGCAGTGGCTGGAATTGTCCTGAGATGCCCCGTGCTGTTTTTTGCAAGCCGTGGCCAGCAACCAGATCAACAGGGCAAACGCTACCGTGCCGAAGTTCTCCGGGCGGATGGTCAGCAGCCGCGTCCAGCCCACCACCACGCACAGCAGCATCACTGCCAGACTTACGCCCAGGTGCCCGGTGGTCAGATAAAAAGCCCGAAGCAAAAAGGCAAAAGTCAACAGCACGCACAAAGCATAAATCAGCGACAACCCTTCCACTCCTCCCCAGCGGTAAGTGAGGGCCAGGATCACCTGGGCTCCCCAAGCCGTGTCCACCACCGGCATACCGGCATATTGGGGCAAAAAGGGATCCTGCTGAGGCAGCCGTCCGTGTTCTACAATCCACTGGCCCCAAGCCACATGACTCCACAAGTCCGTGGAGCGAAGCGGCACATGACTGGCCAGCACAAACAGCGTGCACAGCACAGCCACAGCCAGGAAGCCCCGAACATCCAAGGCCCAGCGTGGGTCAAGCTGAGGGCTCAAAGTGGTGCCCAAGCGGTGCTGTTGATCAACAGACTCGGGAAGTGTGTCGGAAACCTGGCGGATCATCAGTTCCGGGGACCTGACGCGTGGGTCTTCAAGAGTGCCTCTGGTTCTATGCTGATTAGAGTCTACCACAGATGCAAACTTGGCTCCTAAGTTGTGCTGCCCCTGCAGGCAAAAAGGAGCCTCTTTTCATTTGAAAAGAGCTTCTTTGGCAGGAGGACTACCGGCAGGGGAAGGCGACAAAAGCGAGCAGAGTTCTTGCCCCGTGGAAGTGGTTCCAGCTAGGTTTCCTAACCTCTGCCTCCTGCCGCACTTAGAGCAGGACATCAAGGCTTGTCCTGAGGGGAACCCGATTCGGTTGGCCTGGGGGGTTGAAAACACTCCGCACAGCACTATACTACAAAGTGCGTTCATTATAGTGCCTTTGTTGGTTCATCTTAGGCGAGTCCTGAATTCATCAAGGGCTCGCCGTTTTTTGTGAAAGCAAAAGCTCCCGCTTTCTTTCCACCGGGAACCGCTCCAGATTACCAAGGCCGAACCGAAAGCAGGGCGTGCGTTGGGAAACTCGCCCTGCGTCAGACTTCCACGGCAGGTTCACGGCTGAGCGAACAGCTCCCGAAGCACTGGCACCACCTGGTCCCAAACCCGGGCCGCCTGAGCAAAGTCCACTTGCATGACTTTCAGGTTTTCCGGCACTTGGATGCCAGGACGGGTTTGCACTTGGGAGCTTAAGGGAATTTGAGCGCTGGGCCCCAGGGCCAACATCTGTTCCACCTGGCCGGAGAGAATGAACCGGACAAGCTCCTGGGCTTCCTTGGGATGAGGGCATTGGGCCAAGGCGGCCACGGTGTTGGGGATCAGCAAGGTGCCCAGTTCTCCAGGCCCCTGGTCCGGGAAAACAATCTCCACCGGCCCTCCGGCCCGAAGGGCCAGGTGGGCATCATCGGTGTCAGTGATCCCAAACCACACCTGGCCTGCGGCTATGGCTTCAGCCACATGACGATTCCCGGCCAAGATGTGCACTTGGTTGTCCTTGATTTTTTGGAAGAACTCTTTAGCCCGATTGTGCCCCCAGTGAGCAAACAAACAGGCGGCATGCGTGGCGGTGGTTCCAAACAGGGGCTTGGCCATGGCGCACTTGCCCCGATAGCGCGGATTGGCCAAGTCCAACACGGAGCGAGGCCATTGGTCCCGAGGAACCAATCGGGTGTTGACCAGCAGCACTCTGGCCCGAGCCGCCAAACCAAACCAGGTGCCATCCGCAGCCCGAAACTGTTCCGGAAAACTCCGCGCTTCTGGCAGCTCCAGGGGCCGTAGCAACCCCGCCCGATGCAGCCGCAGAGTGTGCAGCACTTCGTTGTTCCAGAACACATCACAACGTGTGCGTTGCCGTTCGGCCAGGATGGCTTGGGCCAGCCCGACCGTCTTGGTCGCTTCGGTGTCGTACTTGGCCAGCACCCGAATGCCAGTTTGTTGTTCAAAGCGTTCAAACACCGGGCGAGCAAACTCCTCGTCCAAGGCACAATAGACCACCACCTGCCGGGGGGCTTGGGGAGCACAACTGCCCGCTGCGCCCAGGAGCAAAATCGCCCAGAGTGCCAAGAAAGTGGCTTTGCTTAACTTCAAGCCCAGGGGACCGATACGCCACATGATCTTGGGTTCCCGCACTGAGGAACGGAGGTTGCTCTTGCCGGAGCTTTGACCCTCACTTCACAATAAAAGAAAGCCCCCAGGGGTTGAACCATTTCCCAGTTTCAGGCGACCAAGGGGAGGAGGGTTGCCCCTACGAACCGGAGGCCCCTTGATGGCCCGGGCCATGGATCGTCGTTGTGCGTTGAAGCAGATGGCGGCCGCAGGCGCGGCTTTGGCCGGGATGAAGGTGTGGGAGCCCCATCGGGCCCAAGCGGCCATGAGTCCCGAGGTCCGCAAAGCCGTGCGGCGAGGGCTGGACTGGATTGCCCGAACCCAAAGCCGCATCGGACACTGGCACGCCAACAACAGCTATCGGGTGCCCATGACCGCTCTGGCCGGAATCGCCCTGTTGTGCGAAGGCTCCACCACCACCCAGGGCCGCTACGCCGAAACGATCAGCCGTGCGGTGGACTATCTGATCCGAAACAGCCGTCCCAATGGACTCATCGGAGAACCTAACGACCATCGTTATACCTACGGTCATGGGTTCAGCATGCTGTTTCTTTCGCAAGTTTTGGGCGAGGAGGAGGACATTGACCGGCGCCAGACGCTTGTGGATGTGCTGACTCGGGCAGTGCGGTTTTGTGGTCAGGCGCAGACTCGGGCAGGAGGCTGGGGCTATGTCAGCGCCAAAGACGGAAACGACTTTGACGAAGGCTCCACCACCGTTACCCAGGTACAAGGACTACGCGGTTGCCGCAACGCTGGCATCCCTGTGCCCAAGGAAATCATCGACAAAGCCATCAAGTACATCCACTCCTGCACCATGCCCGATGGGGGCATCTGCTACAGCTCGCGCAATCGCTCAGGCAGCCGTCCGGCCTTGACCGCTGCAGCCATCGCTTGCTTGTTCAACGCCGGAGAGTACGACGGGCCTTATGTGCGTAAACTGCTGGACTACTGTCGCCGGCGTCTGTACAACAACATCAACAATGTCGCCGGATCGTTCGGACACTGGCACTACACCTATTACTACTATTCTCAGGCCCTGTATCGCATCGGCGGCAAAACTTGGGAAAACTTCCGCGACCGCCTCTATGCCAAACTGCTGCGGGAACAAACCAGCGAAGGCTATTGGAACGGCAACATCGGGCCTATCTATGTCACTTCGCTCAATCTGACCATGCTCCAGTTGGAAAACGACTACTTGCCCATCTACCAGCGCTAGTTCTTCGGCCCTGAGGGCAGCAGGGCCCGGGAACCGGAGGGGACTCTAGGATTCCTGCTCCTACGCACTTATGCTGGAGCCTAGTAAGTGTCGGTTCAAGGAGTCCTGCACAGACGATGCCCAAGGGATTTGTTGCGCTGGTGAAGTGGTTGAGGCGATGGGAGCCTCGGGATTGGGCTCCCCTGGCCACGCTGGCTGCTCTGGTGGTGTTCTTTTCGTTGGCCACCCCACGCTATAGCTTCTTTCAACTGGTCACGGTCAGCCAGATTTTGCAACAAGGGGCGGTGCTGGCCATCGTGAGCGTGGGTTTGACTTTTGTGCTGTTGTGTGGGGAGATTGATCTTTCGGTGGGAGCTTTGGCCACCTTGGCGGGTTGCACTTGCGGCTATCTGTTCCGCGCCTTGGTTCCCGAAGAGACACCTGGCAGCCAGCCAGCAGAAGAACCCTGGACGGCGGTGCTGCTGTGCGTACTGGTGCCGATGGTCGTGGTGGTGGCCCTGGGGGCGGTGTCGGGAGGGCTGACGGTGTGGTCGGGACTGCCCAGCTTTATTATCACGCTGGCCATGATGAATGTGGCCGATGGGCTCTCTCAGTATATTGCGGCCGGGGAACAGTTCGTGCGGTTGCCTCAGGTGCTGGAGCTATTGGGAAACGAGGGCTGGACGGTTCTTCCGGGACTGATGATCCCCTACAGTGCAGCGATTGCCGCTGGGGTGTTTGTACTGGCCCATCTGGTTTTGCAATACACCCGATATGGCCGCTATGTTTACATGGTCGGCGGCAACCGCGAAGCTGCCCGATTGGCCGGTGTCTCGCCCCAGGTGGTGGTGTGGAGCACTTTGGCACTCAGTGCGGCCTTGGCTGCGCTGGGAGGGTTGTTGGGTGCAGGACGCATCGGAGCAGCTAGTCCCACGGATAACGCCGACCTGCTGCTCAACGCCGTGGCCTGCGTGGTGCTGGGCGGAACGAGCCTTTTCGGGGGGGAAGGGGGAGTGGGACGCACGCTGGTGGGCGTGTTGATTTTCACGGTGTTGGATGTGGGTCTGAACAAAATCACCTGGATCGCTCCTGACGCCAGAGCGTTGCTGATGGGTGTGGTGTTGCTGGCGGCGCTGGTGGTCAATGGGTTGCTGGCACGACGACCACGATAGCTCCTCCTTCGCAAAGGACCCCCCCATGCACTATCTCAGAGGCAAGTTGGCAATCAGCTCCCTGCTAGCTCAAGGCGATTCCCCGTGGAGTTTGGCCCTACCGGCGGCGGTTGGATTGGTGGTAATTTTGCTTCTAGCGTGGTTTTTTCTGCGTCGCAAAAAGCCCCAAAAACCGGGTCCTGAGCCGCTGCCTAGGGTGGATGTAAACCAATTGGGGCAGCACGGCCCCCGATCCGAGCCTCCGGTACTGGAGTGTCAAGGGGTGCCGGTGCGTTTGGCGGCGGTGATCGTGGCGGCGGTGGGTCGCCAAGGTCCTCCACCCAGTCAGACCATCTTGCGCGAGGTGCTAGAGGAAATCGTGCCCGGCTTGGGAGCTGTGTTGGAACAGGATCGTCCCCAGGTGGTCACCTGGCCGGCTCAGCTTAGCCCTCGGGGATTTGCCCAGGCCGTGTTTGCCCACACCCCCTTGCCAGGCGAGGGAGGCAAGGGCACTATTTGGTGCATTGCCGCTGGGCGTTGCGAGCACGAGGGACGGCACTACGCCGCTGCACTGGTCCTGGCTGCCGCTTCGCCCAACTCCATGACCCATTTCGTCCTGGAACAGCCCCATCAGTGGCAGTCCCTGCTTCGGGTTCGCCAAAGCTGAGTCGTTTATCCATGAACGAACAAAGTTCCGACGGAATCCTGCTTGAGCATGCATTGGCCATCTGGCGAGCGGGAGTTGAGGCCGTAGATCCCCGACGGCTACTGGCTCAGACTTTGAGTGTTCGTGGAGGGGCCTTGCGCGCCGGAGCGCTGCGATTCCCTCTGGAACGCATCGGGCGAGTGCTGGTCGTCGGAGCCGGAAAAGCCTCCGCCCGAATGGCCCAAGCCCTGGAAGAACTCTTGCCCAACCCCCTGCTTCAGCGGACCGAAGGCTGGATCAATGTTCCCCAGGACTGCCTGGTGCCCACCCAACGCATTCACTTGCACCCGGCTCGCCCTCCCGGAGTGAATGAACCCACCCCCGAAGCAGTCCAAGGCACCTTGCGCATGCTGGAGCTGGTGCAAGGAGCCCGAGAGGAAGACCTGGTCTTGGTGCTCCTTTCCGGGGGAGCGAGTGCGTTGATGCCGGCTCCGGTGCCGCAGATCAGTTTGGAAGACAAAATCCAGGTAACCCGACTGCTCAGCTCCGCCGGGGCTAACATTCGGCAACTCAACACGGTGCGCAAGCAGCTCAGCCGGGTCAAAGGCGGAGGGCTGCTTCGGGCCACCCGGGCCGGGTGGCTCTTGGGACTGGTGCTTTCGGATGTGTTGGGTGACCCGTTGGATGTGATCGGCTCAGGACCTACTGTGCCTGACTCCTCCACCCCTCAAGAAGCCCTCCAGGTGCTGGAGCAGTTTGACCCGGGCTTGAAAAACACTCCGCCTTCGGTGGTGCGATACCTTCGGCAAGCAGCTCAAGCCCCGCCCCAGGACCCCGAGGAAGGCATCACCTGCCGGTGGCGCAATTTCATCATTGGCAACAATGCCACAGCGGTGGATGCTGCGGGGGAGAAAGCCGTGGAGTTGGGCTACCATCCTGTGATGCAGAGTGCTCGGGAGCTGGAAGGGCCGGCGGAGCAGGTGGGTCGGCATCTGGCCCAAATGGCTCTCCACATGGCCCAAGACCCCTCGGCTCCCGATTGCCTCATCAGTGGC
>JAJRRR010000323.1 GCA_024279285.1 Planctomycetota bacterium | reverse complement strand
TTCTCCTCTCCGACGGCAAACGCATCCGGGTTCCCAAAGACCAGATTCAACGGCGGCAACTGCTGCCGCTTTCGCCCATGCCCCAAGGACTGGTGCGCCGCGTGGACGAACTGCGTGACTTGCTGGCGTTTTTGTTGCAGGGCCCTGGAGAATAAGAACCGAAACAAAGGCTGGAAGCCATTAGATAGATAAGGGAACCGCTTTCTGAGATTCAACACAAAAAGCCCCGCTGAGGGCGGGGCTTTTTTTGAGGAAAAAATCCGGCGACACCTACTCTCCCACCTCGCGGCAGTACCATCGGCCCTGGAGGCTTAACTACCGTGTTCGGAATGGGAACGGGTGTGGCCCTCCAGGTATGGTCACCGGAAGGGGGCCGCCGGGCGGTTAGGCCCTAGCGGTCCCAGGTGTTTTGGTCCACTTGTCAAGCTTTGGGCGGTGGAAGGCCTAGGGGGTGGTGGGGTGGTTGTGGGAGCAGGCGGAAGTAGGTCCTGGATGCGGGGAAGCGTTGGATCATCGTGGCCAAGCATTCGCCCGTTAGTACCGGTTGGCTAAGACGGTCACCCGCCTTACACCTCCGGCCTATCAACCTGGTAGTCTCCCAGGGGGCTCTCGGGCCACGAGGGCCCTACGAGACCTAATCTTGGGGCGGGCTTCGCGCTTAGATGCTTTCAGCGCTTATCCGTTCCGCAGTTAGCTATCCAGCCGTGCCGCTAGCGCGACAACTGGGACACCAGAGCTGCGTCCTCCCAAGTCCTTTCGTACTAAGGGAGAATCCCCTCAGGTCTCGTGCGCCCGCAGCAGATAGGGACCGACCTGTCTCACGACGGTCTGAACCCAGCTCACGTACCGCTTTCATCGGCGAACAGCCGAACCCTTGGGACCTTCTCCAGCCCCAGGATGCGATGAGCCGACATCGAGGTGCCAAACCGCGCCGCCGCTGTGAGCGCTCGGGCGCGATCAGCCTGTTATCCCCGGAGTACCTTTTATCTGTTGAGCGATGGCCCTTCCATCCGGGACCACCGGATCACTAAGCCCTGCTTTCGCACCTGCTCGACCTATCGGTCTCACAGTCAAGCACCCTTGTGCCTTTGCACTCGCTGCCCGATTGCCGACCGGGCTGAGGGTACCTTTGGGCTCCTCCGTTACTTTTTAGGAGGAGACCGCCCCAGTCAAACTGCCCAGCTGGCACTGTCCCCCGCCCGGCTTCACGGGATCGGGGTTAGAACTAAAGCATGCCCAGGGTGGTATTCCAAGGGCGGCTCCACGGGAACTGGCGTCCCCGCTTCACAGCCTCCCACCTATCCTACACAGGACATGCCACAGCCCAATACCAGCCTGCAGTAAAGGTTCACGGGGTCTTTCCGTCTAACTGCGGGTACGCGGCATCTTCACCGCGACTACAATTTCACCGGGTCGCTGGTTGAGACAGTGCTCCTGTCGTTACGCCTTTCATGCGGGTCGGAACTTACCCGACAAGGAACTTCGCTCACGGACTCCTACTGTTTCCAGTAGGCGCGGACTATCTCTTTATCCGCTGCTGGAGCTGGTGGAGCACCTCACGCAGTCGGGGCCGGTCGGCGGAGTTCATTTGCATGCAGATGCGAACGATCCGCGCCAGCCCTTCGGGAGTGAGGTGTTCCCCCTGGAGCATCATGAGGACCACGCGGCGGAACTTGCGGAACTGGACATTTTTTCGGGTTTTGAGGGGGTGAGCGAGGAAAAACTCACACACCCGTTCCAGCACCGAAAGGCGTCTGATCCGCAAGGCATAACGATCGCCGTGGTTGCGACGCACTGTGCCACCGCCGAAGAAGCGTTTCATCGCGTGCAGCACTTGCAAGTCACGTTGGTGCTGGACCACGACGAACTCCGGCAACACTTGGTAGCCGCAGGTCATTTCGGGATGGGGATTCACCCGGATGTGGAAACATCCTTCAGCGTCGGTGAATCCGACCACCCAGTCTGGGGAAAGGTCCATTGGAATGCTCCTTGGGGGGAAGGGGCAGCGGATACTCGGCGTATAGTCTCTGAGGATCCCGGCCGCTGGGGAGGCGGTCGGTTTCCTGCGGGTCATCCCGTCCCGGTCCATTTTTACGCCAAGCCGGGGGCTTGGAAGCGTAGGCCGGGCTGTGGCAGGACTTTCCCGCATACAGCCGAGTATTGCCCTGGAGGTTACCCTCCAGGCAGGCAGCTAGGCTACCTTAGGACCGTCATAGTTACGGCCGCCGTTTACCGGGGCTTCGGTTGCGAGCTTCGCCCCTGGCGGGGCTAACCCGCTTCCTTAACCTACCGGCACCGGGCAGGCGTCAGTCTCTATACGTCCTCTTGCGAGTTGAGCAGAGACCTGTGTTTTTGGTAAACAGTCGCAGGAGCCGATTCACTGCGGCCTCCTCGGGCTTTTGACCCTACGCGAGGCACCCCTTCTCCCGAAGTTACGGGGCCATTTTGCAGAGTTCCTTAACCAGCGTTCTCCCGAGCGCCTTAGGCTTCTCGCCTCGCCTACCTGTGTCAGTTTGCGGTACGGTCACCGGTGCTTCGTCGCTGAGAGGCTTTTCTTGGCCGACTTTCAGATGACATCCGGCCGTAGCCGTTGTCCCCCGGTTGGGGCCTGGGTGCCGCGGATTTGCCTACGGCGGCCCCTTCCGGAGGCGAGGGACATTTCTATCCGTCCCCTCACCCTACGGTCGGCGTCCCCCCATCGCTCCACACCGGTGGCGCAGGAATGTTGACCTGCTGTCCATCGGCTACGCCTTTCGGCCTCGCCTTAGGGACCGGCTAACCCTGGGCGGATTTACCTTCCCCAGGAACCCTTAGGCTTTCGGCGAGCAGGATTCTCACCTGCTTTATCGTTACTCATTCCGGCATCGTCACCTGTACGCCCCGACACCGTTCCTTTCGGTACGGCTTGTATCTGGCGTACAGCGCTCCCCTACCGCTGTCGGATTCCCGGAGGAATCCGACAACCCACTGCTTCGGTGCGACGCTTACTCCCGATCATTTTCGGCGCGGAACTACTCGGCCAGTAAGCTGTTACGCACTTTTTAAATGGTGGCTGCTTCTAAGCCAACATCCTGGCTGTCTCAGTAGTTCCACCTCCTTTGTGACTGAGCGTCGCTTAGGGACCTTAGCAGGTGGTCTGGGTTGTTTCCCTCTCGACCGCGAAGCTTATCCCTCGCGGACTGACTCCCGGGGTAGTCGCACCGGTATTCGGAGTTTGGTTCGGGAGGGTACCCGGCGAAGGGCCCCAACCCAATTCAGTCTCTCTACCCCCGGTGCGTAGTGACCCGAGGCTAGCCCTAAAGCTATTTCGGGGAGAACGAGCTATCTCTGCACTTGATTAGACTTTCACTCCTCCCCACAGCTCATCCCCTAGGTTTTCAACCCTAGTGGGTTCGGGCCTCCACGCGGTTTGACCCGCGCTTCACCCTGGCCATGGGTAGATCGTGCAGCTTCGCGTCTACCGCCACCGACTTTGGCGCCCTGTTCAGACTCGGTTTCCCTACGGCTTCGGCCCGGAGGGCCTTAACCTTACGCCGATGACGGTAACTCGCCGGATCATTATGCAAAAGGCACGCCGTCACCCCTTGCTCGGCAAGCCGAGCCATAGGGCTCCGACCGCTTGTAGGCGCATGGTTTCAGGTTCAGTCTCCTCCCCTAGCAGGGGTTCTTCCCACCTTTCGGTCACCCTACTTAGTTCACTATCGGTCCTCGGGGAGTATTTAGCCTTGCGGGATGGTCCCCGCGGATTCGGACAAGGTTCCACGTGCCTCGTCCTACTCAGGTACCTCCCGGGAGGTGGCTCCGCTTTCGCCTACGGGGCTGTCACCCTCTTTGGCCCGACTTTCCAGACGGTTCGGCTAGCAGGCCACTTTGTAACTCCCATGTGGGAGGCCCTACAACCCCGCAGAGGAAGACCTCCGCGGTTTGGGCTGTTCCCTGTTCGCTCGCCGCTACTAAGGGAATCGCGTTTGCTTTCTTTTCCTCCAGGTACTGAGATGTTTCAGTTCCCTGGGTTCGCCCCATACGCCTATGGATTCAGCGTATGGTAATTCGGGGATCCCGGGATCAACGCTTGTTTGCAGCTCCCCCGGGCTTATCGCAGCCGTCCACGCCCTTCATCGCCTCCCGAGACCGAGGCATCCACCATGCGCCCTTAGTAGCTTGGCCACGATGATCCAACCCTTCCGCCGCACTGCCAGGGCCGTGGACACCCCGACAGGCCAGGGGGATCATCGGCCAACCTACCCGTGGCAGGTGATGATCCTTACGCCTCAGCGCTCCAGGACTCTCCACCGGCCAGATGTCCCCAAGGGACACCTGCGGCGAAGATGCCTGCTTCCACAACCAACTTGTCAAAGATCAAGTCACCACCACCTGTGTGGCTGCCAGCCGAGGGCCTTCCGGCCCAGACTACAAAAGGCCAAACCCGTCGTCTGGTAACGAGTTTAGCCTCTTTCTTGCTTACTCGTAGGAACTACAGAGTTTAATGCTCCCCTGAGGTCTTGTCAATGCTCCCAAGAGCTTTTTTCGGGGAGCTTGCTTTACTTCGTCCATTGGGCTCTTGGATCGTTAGGGATTCTATACCTTAGGGGGCAAAGTGCCAAGAGCCAAGCAGCAGAAATTTTCAAAAATCTTGCCGGCTTCCTTGGGCCAGGGCCCTTCTGGCCAGAAATCTGCCCCCAGGCGTGGACTTTCTTCTCTGGGAGCAGTAGGTTGGGCCGGGAGTTGTGCCTCACGGTGGGGAGCAGTGCCATGCAGAACTCCTCAGGAGTGCTTTGGGATCGTCGTCATGCGTTGAAGTGGGCCGCCGTGGGAGCCGCGGCTCTGGCCGGCTCAGAGACGGCCTCAGCCCAGCCCCAGGTGGAGGTGAAACCCCGTGTAGAGGGAAGCTGGGCATGGTATGATGTGCAGCACTGGGGAGTGGAAGGCCGAGGCTGGGAACAGACACAGCGGTTTTTTGACCGTCTGCCATCTGGTGCTCAAAAACTGGTCCGCCCCCCGGTGTGGAACCTCTCCCGACACAGTGCCGGAATGTGCGTCCGGTTTGCCACTGATGCGGTGGGGATTCGGGCCCGATATCGCCTCCTCTCCCCCCGATTGGCCATGCCCCACATGCCGGCCACTGGAGTAAGCGGGGTGGACCTTTATGTGCGCCACCAAGACCGATGGCACTGGCTTGGGGTGGGCTGGCCTAAGGCCCAAGATGTGCTCACTTCGCTGGCAGGCGGGATAGAGCCGCCGGGGGTGATGCGTGAGTACCTGCTGTACTTGCCTCTTTACAATGGGGTGGAGCGGCTGGAGATTGGAGTGCCGCGGGGGGCTCGGTTTCGGCCTCTGCCGCCTCGTAAAAAGCCCCTGTTGGTCTATTACGGAACTTCCATCACGCAGGGAGCTTGCGCTTCGCGTCCAGGAATGGCGTTCCTGGCCATCCTAGGACGCAAGCTCAATTGTCCGGTGGTGAATCTGGGTTTTTCGGGCAACGGGCGAATGGAGTTGGAGCTGGCGGACTTGATGGGCCAGTTGGATGCGGCTGCCTACGGGGTGGACTGTTTGCCCAATCTTCAGCCGCACCAAGTTCAACAACGCACGGTGCCTTTTGTCCTCCGGCTGCGCAAGCATCGTCCAGAAGTGCCCATCGTGTTGATCGAAGACCGCAGCTACGCCGACTCCGTGCTGGTGGCTGCCAAACGACGCCGCAACTTGGAGTCCCGAAAAGCTCTCCGCCGTGGGTACGAACGGTTGCTCAAAATGGGTATAAAGAATCTTTATTACCTGGAAGGGGAAAACCTTTTGGGGGCCGATGGCGAAGGCACCACCGACAGCTCTCATCCCAACGACTTGGGCATGATGCGCATGGCCGAAGCCTTGCATCGGGTGTTTGCTCCGTTGTTGGGCTCCGGCTAGCGTCTTGTTCCACTTGACAAGTGGCTCCACGCTGCACGCACTTATGGCTTCGGAGCACCCTGACCCGGAAAAACAACGCCAGTTTGCCCTGGAAGTCGTACAGAAACTTCGCCAGTCGGGCTATGAAGCCTACTGGGCCGGGGGGTGTGTGCGGGATTTGCTGCTGGGACGCACTCCCCAAGACTACGATGTGGCCACCAACGCCACGCCCAAGCAGGTCCGCAAACTGTTCCGACCTCGCTACCGCACGCTGATGGTGGGAGCGGCGTTTGGGGTAGCAGTGGTGGTTGGCCCACCAGGAGCCGGCCAAGTGGAAGTGACTACCTATCGGGCCGAAGGTCCTTACAGTGACGGCCGCCACCCAGATCAAGTCCGCTTCACCACCGCCTGGGAAGATGCTCAACGACGCGATTTTACGATCAACGGCATGTTCTATGATCCGCTCCAGCAGCAAGTGTTGGACTATGTGGGAGGGCAAGAGGACCTGCGTCGAGGCGTGATTCGGGCTATTGGTGATCCTCGGGAACGGTTTGCCGAAGACCATCTGCGAATGTTTCGGGCGGTCCGGTTTGCCGCCAGGTTCGGATTCCAAATCGAGGAAAAAACTTTTGAAGCCATCCGGGATATGGCTCCCCGCATCCTCAAAGTCAGCCGCGAGCGGTTGGCTATGGAATTGGAGTATCTTCTGCTCCACTCCAACCGTGCTGAAGGCGTGGAGCTGTTGGATCGCACCGGACTGCTGGAAGTTTTGATCCCCGAGGTCAAAGCCCTCCAGGATTACCCCCATCCGGACTGTCCTCCAACAACTCTTTGGAGTCACACACTAGAGGTGTTGAAGCGGTTGCCGGCGGATCCGTCGTTTGGGCTGGTTTTGGCTGCCTTGCTGCACGAGTGTGGCTGGCCGGAGGTGCTCAAAGACCAACCCGCATCCCAGGTGGATTGCACTCAAGCCCTCAAAAGCGCAGAACGCCTGACCCATTGCTTTGCCCGCCAATGGAAATTGTCCAATCAAGTGCGCAAGGCCGCTGCCTGGCTGGTGGCGCATCATCGGGCACTGCGGCAAGCCGACCAGCTCCCTTGGTCCCAGGTACAACCCCTTCTGATTGCTGCCGAAATTGAAGACCTGCTGAGCTTGCACCAGGCAGACATGGAAGCGTTGGGAATTGCCACGCAAGCCCTTGAATACTGTCGCCAAAAACTCCGATTGCCGCCCGAAGAACTCAACCCTCCTCCCCTGTTAACCGGCGAAGATCTAAAGCAACTTGGGCTTCCACCTGGGCCGATTTTCTCCCAGCTTTTGCAATGGGTCCGAGATCAACAACTGGACGGAAAACTCAAAAACGCAGACGAAGCCCGAAGGGCTATTTTAGAAAAAATAAAAAACGGCAAATCAAGATAAGCCAAAAAAAGATTAACAATGGAAAATCTAAAAACAGCAAAAACAGCAATCCCTATTTCATAATTCGGCACGCAACGAAAAGGTTTTTCAAACCATTACGCAATCCTGAGGTGAAGTGTTCAAACACTTGTGGATTTCAGCCATCTGAATAAAGTCTAGGCTAGCTCACTGTGGCAGGGGTTTCCACTGGAGGATCGTCAATAAGTTCGTAAAACACATTGCGTCGTCTAGGGATGTATCCGGCCTGGCGAATGGAGTCTTGAATTTGTTCTAGTGTGAGATGATAAACCGTGCCGGCTGCCGAGACGACATTTTCTTCAATCATCAGGCTGCCCATGTCGTTGGCCCCATAGAACAAAGCCAACTGGCCCACCTTCAACCCCTGCGTGACCCAACTGGACTGGATGTTGGGAATGTTGTCCAGATAGAGTCGGGCCACTGCTTGGGTTTTCAGATATTCATGGGCACCGGCTTTGGGGATATGGCTTAACTGGGTGTTTTCCGGCTGGAAAGTCCAGCAGATGAAGGCCGTAAACCCGCCGGTTTCGTCTTGCAAGCGGCGGATTTTTTCCAGGTGTTCAACGCGATCGGCCAGGGTTTCCACATGGGCAAACATCATCGTGGCCGTGCCGCGTCCGCCCAACAGGTGCCACTGGCGACACACCTCCAGCCATTGATCGCTCATACACTTGCCTCGGGTGATTTGGCGTCGGACACGATCCACCAGGATCTCTGCTCCCCCTCCGGGCAAAGAACCCAAGCCAGCCTCCTTCAATCGCACCAGCACTTCCCGAACCGGCATTTTGAACACTTTCGTAAAATGCCAGATTTCGGCCGGACTGAATCCGTGGATGTTGATCTGCGGAAACCGACTCTTGATGTCCCGCAACAGCTCCGCCTACAAAGACAAGGGGCGCTTGGGATGAAACCCTCCCTGGAGCAAAATCTGGTCTCCG
>JAJRRR010000322.1 GCA_024279285.1 Planctomycetota bacterium | reverse complement strand
TGATTTTGGTGGCCAGCATGGCATTGGCGGCGTATTTGGTCATTTCGGCGCTTTCGGGACTCATGACCAAAAAGGGCCGGTCAGTGCGCAGAAAGGGGGCGTAGAGCCTGCGGAGCCGCTGGGCCACCTCCGCGCAGCGCACACCCACCACCACGCGGTCCGGTTTCATGCAATCTTCCAAGGCTGAACCTTCTTTGAGGAACTCGGGATTGCTGGCCACATGGATTTCCCGACCGGCAAGCTCCCGGAGCCGCTGGGCCACTTGGGCGTTGGTTCCCACGGGCACGGTGCTTTTGATCACCACCACGGTAGAGGGCTCCACCACCCCGCCCAACTCCTCCACCACAGCCCAAAGGTTTGCCAGATCGGCCGAACCGTCGGGCCGTTGGGGAGTGCCCACCGCGATAAACACAAACTCACTCCCCGGCACCGCCTCGGCCAGCGAAGTGGTGAAGCTGAGTCGGCGGTGTTTCATGTTCAGTTGAACCAGTTCAGCCAGCCCTGGCTCGTAGATGGGCACCTGGCCCTGGCGCAGTTGGGCAATCTTCTCCTGGTCCACATCCACACACACCACCCGATTGCCCGTGTCGGCAAAGCAGGTGCCGGTGACCAAGCCCACATAGCCAGTGCCAACCATGGTGATCTTCACCCGGGGACTCCTTTTTTCTTATGAGGAGCAACTTGCCCGTGGAGTGTGGCTCACGCTGGGAAGGCATCTGCCCATCGGGTCCAAAACTCCCAAGTGCGTTGGACGGTTTGGGCCAGGGGGACTCGGGGCCACCAGCCCAAGCCACGCACCCGTGCCGTATCGGCCACCAGGTTGCGCCGCTGGCCAGGGCGAAGTTGACGACATGGCCCACCATAACCAGCACAACTCATCAGCAACTCCAACACCCAGCCGGTCCGCACCGCCGAACCGGCTCCCAGGTTGTAAACCACACCGGACCTGCCCTGCAAGCCAAGTGTGCGATATGCTCGGGCAGCATCCTGCACATCCAGCAGGTCCAGCCAAGTGTCCAGATTGTACACTTCCAGGCATGCGGTTCCTTGGGCGAGTTGTCGGGCCCATTGGGAAAGCATCAACCGAGGACTTTGCCGAGGGCCGGCGTGATTAAACGAGCGTACGATCACCACAGCCAACCCTCGCCGGGCAAACTCCCCCAACACCTGCTCGGCCTGAAGTTTGGAGCGTCCGTAGCCGCCGGAGGGATTCACCGGGTCGGTTTCCCGAACCACATAGCCTCCGTGCGGAGGTCGGGCATACACATGGGCACTGCTGGCCAGCACCAGCAGGGGTCGGGGACGCAGTTCCCAGGCCACTTGGCACACGCGACGAGTGCCTTCTACATTGACGGCCCACGCAGCCTGCGTCGGTTCCCGATCCCCACAAGCCCGAGGCACACTCAAAGCTGCCAGGTGAAAGACCACTTGGGGTTGGAACTTACCCAGGGCGTGCCAAAGCTCCGGTGGTGGCTCTTCCCGGCCCAGGTCCCAAGACCAAAGCGGCACTTCCCTCGCCAAGTGCTTCAGCCACGGCGGCCAGGTGCCGCGGCGGCTGGTGCCCAGCACCTCGTCTCCTTGCTGGAGCATGTGCTCGGCCAGATGCGAGCCTAAAAATCCCGTTATGCCGGTGATCCATGCCCGCATCTTCCGTCTCCTAAGAGGCCGGGCTGGATTGACCCCGATATCGCTGCAAATCGGCGTCCACCATCATGCGGATCAGTTCTTCAAACGAGACGGTGGGTTCCCAGCCGAGTTTTTCTCGGGCTTTGGAAGCGTCGCCCAAGAGGGAGTTCACCTCAGCCGGGCGGAACAAAGCCGGGTCCACGCGAACATACCGCCGCCAGTCCAAGCCCACATAGTCAAACGCAATTTCCACCAACTCCTGTACCGAGTGTTGCACTCCGGTGGCGATGACAAAATCTTCCGGCTGGTCCTGCTGAAGCATGAGCCAGAAAGCCCGAACATAGTCCCCGGCGTAGCCCCAATCGCGTCGGGCCTGGAGATTGCCCAATCGCACATGGTCCGCCAGCCCAAGCTTGATCCGCGCCACGGCATCGGTCACCTTGCGCGTAACGAACTCCTTGCCGCGTCGGGGAGACTCGTGATTGAACGAAATCCCCGAACAGGCAAACAGCCCGTAGCTCTCCCGATAGTTGATCGTGATAAAGTGCCCATACACCTTGGCCACTGCGTAGGGGCTTCGGGGCCGAAAAGGGGTGTTTTCGTTCTGCGGCACCTCGTCCACAGCTCCGAACATCTCACTGCTGCTGGCCTGGAAGAAGCGGATTTCCGGGTCCACCAGCCGCACGGCTTCCAGCAGCCGGGTCACCCCCAGGGCCGTAAACTCCCCAGTAAGCAATGGTTGTGCCCAACTGGTCGGTACGAAACTCTGGGCAGCCAGATTATAAAGCTCGTGCGGCCGGACCTGACGCAACAACTGAATCAACGACAACTGGTCCAACAAATCGGCCTGGTGCAACTGGACCCGATCACGCAGGTGCTCGATGCGCTCAAAGTTTTCCGTGCTGCTGCGGCGCACCATGCCGTGCACTTCGTAGCCTTGTTGGAGCAGGAATTCCGCCAAATATGAACCGTCCTGACCGGTAATTCCGGTGATCAAAGCTCGCCGGGCCGCCATGAAAAAATCTCTACCTCCGAGGACCACTTGCAGGGGGAGTTCGCCTCATCACCTCCGCACACAAGGACACAAACAGGGATGATTTTCGCTCACTCTGGCCAGGTCAAGGGAAGTTGGGAAGCGAGAAACGAGAACGAGCAAGAATATTCCACGGTTCAGACCAGGGAGTTTGAGCGTAAGTTCCGCTTCACACCTTGCCCGAGATGGGGAAAAAGCTCCCGGTTGTGCCACAGGCAGCCCAGGTCTATTGGGGAGCAAGGGGCAGGCGGCACACAGTGGATTTCCTTTTCGGCCTTGGGCAACATGCCGTGGGTTGGGAGCATCACTTCTCGCACTTTGACCTAGACGGTCCGAGAAAACGCCGAGGGTGTTTTCGCCAGGAACACAAAAGCCCAACTTTTCTCCAAGCTGGGGGTTTTTTGGATACAAAACCGGGAGCACCACCGAATCTGGCAAACTTTGTCGGTTGTGCGGATCAATCCGCGTCTATGAGTGTTGTTGAATTGTTTTGATCTAAGGAACGAAACGGAGAAAGGGCCGCACTGAGGAGATGGAGCACCATGTGGATTGCATGCTGGGCGCTGTTGACGGTGGTTGCCGAGGAGCCTTCGCAGCAGGAGAGCTGCCCTGCTTGCGAAGTTTGTCAACAGCAGATACCCCGATGGTGGCGGGCGCCGCTGGCCCATTGGTATCAGTACCGGATGGGGTGCGGCTCGGCGTGTCGGCACTGTCAAAGCACGCGTCGGGACTGGGTTTTTCCAGAGTTTGACTACCACAACCGGCTGGACTATCCGTGGTTTTCGCTGCGCCGGACGACGGATGATTTACCGGAAAGGCTCTGGCCGGTAGAACAGCGCGTCCAAGTGCCCGGCAAACGGCCCACTCCGGGAAAACCCAAGCCGGTGCTTGGCCCGGGACCGTGGGGATGGTGGGCACCACCGTTTTTGTACGACCCTCGGGTCCAAGTGCGCTACTAGTCCGAACTCTCCTCACACGAAGTCCCTCGGACCCAGTGCCCGCTCCGACCTCCTTGTTTTTCTTCTAACTGCACAGAACCGATGGTCATTTCCCGATCCACGGCTTTGCACATGTCGTAAACCGTCAGCGCAGCCACGCTGGCAGCCACCAGAGCCTCCATCTCGGCTCCTGTGCGTCCGTGCAACTGCACTTGAGCTTCAATGCGCAGGCGATCCGGAGGCTGAGGGTAAAAGTGCACTTCCACATGATCCAGCACCAAGGGATGACACAAAGGGATTAGCTCTCCAGTGCGTTTGGCTGCCTGGATGCCGGCCACTCGGGCCACCGCCAACACTTCCCCTTTGGGCAAACCTTGTCGGAGGATCAGCTCCAGTGTGCGAGGCTGCATGTGCAACACGGCGCTGGCTCGGGCCATGCGCTGGGTGATCGGCTTCTGGCCCACGCTTACCATTTGGGCCCGACCCTGCTGGTCCAAATGGCTCAACTTACCGGAAGGCTCGGATTGGCTCATGGCTGCTGGGCACTGAGGTGCAAGGGAAACGCAGACTTCAGAAAGCGAGATTTCGCAAACCCAGATCGTGCAGCTTCAGTATGGCACAAGTCCGACCCGGCTGCGAGTGGGAAAGGGGGGTGGGGGCCCAAGTGGGAGTAAGATGGGCTGTGGTCCGATTGGTTGAGCTTTGGGCCGGGGGATCAG
>JAJRRR010000321.1 GCA_024279285.1 Planctomycetota bacterium | reverse complement strand
CCAATGCCGGAATCACCACTCCCGGACGCTCCCGACCGTCTTCTACCAAGTGAACTGAAATGTCTCGAACCAGGCTCGTGCCGAAGTTCTGAACATGCACTTCCATGGTCACCGGCACTCCTGCGGCCCGAGTGCCCGTGCCAGGACGCAAGTCCACAATCGCCAAGTTGACATGTTGCTGATTGATGCAAGAGATCAACTGCACTTCTATTTCCTGATTAGCCAATTGGTGAAAGATCTGGTCCAGGGCCTCAGGCTCTTGCCACTGGGGGCGTCGGAAGTCAGAGATCAGATACACGATGCGTTTCTCATCTGCCGTTGGCTCCAGCAGTTGCTCCAGAGCCTGCAAGGCAGCCAAAGGACCGGCATCGGTCTGAGAGGCATCTATACGGTTCAGCTCCGAGACTATCCGGGACTCAAACTGGGCGTCCACTTGGGCGGCATTGACCGGAGGTTCCAGCGGTTGGGAGAAGCGCACTAGGGTGAAGCGTTGAGGGCTTCGGGCCTGAACGGCTCGCCGAGCCAGCCGCAGGACGACCTCTTTGGCCACATCCAGCACCTGGTGGTCGCCCAGTCGGTCCGACATGGAAAAACTGTCATCAAGCAACACGATGTGGTGGGTGACCTGTCCGCCCAGGAAAAGCCACCGATCGGCCTTCAGCAACGGCTGAGCTACCACAGCCGCTACTACCGCCACGGCCAGCATCCGCGCCAGCAAGAGCAACAATTGCTTTAGAATGACCCAAGTTCGGCTCTTTTTATAACTGGCCAACAAAAACTCCATCGCCGCCCACTTGATCCGCCGATGCCGCATCAGGTTGATCAAGTGGATCAGCACCGGAACCCCTACCAGCAGGGCTCCCAAGGTGGCCAAACCCGGGTGCAGGAAATACTGTTCCATGATTTAGCCTTTACCAGTTTTTCAATACGGTCGCGTCTGGCATGGTGGATTTTGGAAACTGGTTTTGTAATTTTATCAAGTTTCAAATCTCAAAAGTTAATTGATAATTGAGAAGCAGCATGTTGGTTCAATTTCAATTTTGTTTTTGGATATTTAGTTTCTGTGGTGCATACCCAGTCGGTTGCACAGGAAGTGGGCCAAGGCGGCGTCCAAGGGTTCGCTGGTGCGGATCAAGGCGTAGTCAATCGTGTGGCGGGCACAGCCGCGACGAATCTGTTCCAGGTGCTGGTTCAGGGCCTCTAAGTATCCCTGGCGCAAGGCTCGCGGGTTACAGTTGAGGTACTCAGGACCCTCCAGACCTTCAAACCGCATCGGCCCACTAAAGGGGAAATCCAGCTCATCGTCGTCCATAATGTGCAGCACTAACACATCGTGTCCTCGTTGGCGAAGCATCCGCAATCCTCGCAGCAGAGGCTCACGCTGGACCAGCAGATCGGAAAACAGGACGATCATTCCGCGCCGGGGTTGGTTTTGGGCCACTTGGGCCAGGATGTGATAAAGATCGGTGGTATCCTGGGCACGGCAGCTTTCCAGAGCCTGGATAATAGACAACAGGTGGGTGCGTTTGCTCCGGGGGGGGACGGCTAGGCGGATTTTGCTGTCAAAACAAATGCAGCCCACCGCGTCCTGCTGACGCAAAATCAAATAAGCCAAGCTCACCGCAGCCGTACTGGCATATTCAAACTTGTTCAAAGCCCCGCGCCCATATTCCATGCTCCCCGACACATCCACCAACAGCATACAACGCATGTTGGTTTCTTCTTCGTATTGTTTGATGTAAAGCCGGTCCTGCTTGGCCCAAACTTTCCAGTCAATATCGCGTAGATCGTCCCCGGGCACATATTCCCGGTGCTGGGCAAACTCCACAGAGTGCCCAAAGTAGGGGCTGCGGTGCATACCCGACAAAAACCCTTCCACGATGTGCCGGGCCCGCAGCTCCAATCGGGAAATGCGCCGAATGGCTTCAGGATGCAAAAATTGCCTGGAATCGGGCATCTTGGGTCAGCTCGTCTTCTTTGTCGGGAGTGATTTCCAACAGGCGACGGACGACATCATCGGGGGTGATGCCCTCGCTTTCGGCGGCGAAGTTGATCACCAGTCGGTGGCGTAGCACCGGATGGGCCAAAGCCCGAATGTCCTCAGTGCTCACATGGCTGCGGCCGTGGAGCAGAGCCCGGGCTTTGGCTCCCAGGATCAAAAACTGCACGGCCCGAGGTCCGGCTCCCCAACTCACCTGTTCCTGCACAAACTCCGGACAACCCGGCTGACCCACCCGAGTCTGACGAACCAGGCACAAAGTGTAGCGAATCACATGATCGCTGATGGGCACCTGACGCACCAGTTTTTGAATCTCCAGGATTTCCTGAGCCTGAAGCACCGGCACGATGTGGTCTTCCATCAAAGCGGTGGTGCGTCGGGCAATTTCGAACTCCTCCTCAAAGCTGGGATAGCTGACCAGCACTTTGAACATGAAACGGTCTTGTTGAGCTTCAGGCAGGGTATAAGTGCCTTCTTGCTCAATGGGGTTTTGGGTGGCCAGCACGAAAAACGGGTCCATCATCGGATGGCGCACTCGGCCCACCGTCACTTGCCGCTCTTGCATTGCTTCCAGCAAGGCGGCTTGGGTCTTGGGCGGCGTGCGGTTGATCTCGTCGGCCAGAATGACATTGGCGAAGATGGGCCCTTCGATGAAGCGGAACTCCCTGGCTCCGGTGGCGCGGTTTTCCTCCAACACTTCGGTGCCGGTGATGTCGGCCGGCATCAGGTCCGGGGTGAACTGGATGCGGTTGAACTTCAGGTTGAGCGTTCGGGCCAGGGTAGAGATCATCAGTGTTTTGGCCAGCCCTGGCACCCCTTCCAACAAGCAATGAGCCCGACAAAACAGGCAGATCATCAACTGATCCAGCACCTCCTGCTGACCCACGATTACCTGGGACATCTGGTCCAGGATTTTCTCTCGGGCTTGAGCCAGCCGGGTGATGGCTTCTTGGGAAATTTCTGGTTGGGAGCTCATGGGTTTCCTCACTTGGTAGGTGGAAACACAGTCTTTTGCCTGGGCTGCTTAGTTGATCCCCCCAAATGGGAAAAAGTTCGCGCCGGGTTCGCGAGTTCTCCAGATTCTCGCCACTGGACTTCCGGCCCAACCCAAGCCGGAAGACTGACGAAAATGGAGAAAGTTTCAGGAGTTGGCTAACTTAAGCCATTTTAGTTGCTTTCCCCACCTGCTCCCAGGCGGATTCCTCGGCTGGCTACCGGGGGAGAGTGAGAACCAGCCCTCTTCTGAACTTCTGAACACTTGCCAAGCAGAGCCTCTGCTTGTCCCGAGCCGACTACACCATCCGACGCTGGCGGATCTGGTCCAGCGCCACGGCGGCGATGATGATCACCCCTACGATGATGTCCTGGTACAAGTCGGAGACTTCTAATCGGGTGCAGCCGTAGTTGATCAGGGAGATCAGCACGGCTCCGGCCAGGGTGCCCAGCACTGAGCCGCGTCCGCCGTTGAGGCTTCCCCCGCCGATGACCACTGCGGCGATCACTTTAAGCTCATCGCCCAAGCCTTTGGTCGGGTCGCCTTCTCCCCCCAGCACCGCAAACCGGAAAATCCCGGCCACCCCGACAAACAATCCGGCCAAGGCATAGACCATCACTCGGGTCCGATGGATGGGAATGCCACACAATCGGGCGGTAGCCTCATTGGAGCCCAGGGCAAACACATGCCGCCCAAACACCGTCAAGTGCAGAATCACCGCAGCCACCACGGCCAAGACAAACATGACCCACACCGCCGGGGAGAAGATCATCCAGGAGTGGGTGGGCACCGGATCGAGCATGGAGGCCAGCCAAGGGGGAGTTTTGTCGTAGGCCCGAATCGGCACATCTCCGGCAATCACTCGGCCCAGACCCCGAAACACCGTCATCGTGCCCAGCGTGATGATAAACGGCACCACGCGCAGGGCCGAGATCAGACTGCCGTTTAGCGCTCCGGCTGCCACGCCGGTGGTCACCCCTCCAAGCAGGGCCATACCCAAGGCCACCCCAGGGGGAATCTGCTCAGGAAGATTTTTCAGCAAGTAGGCAATCACGGTGGCCACCAGAGCCATAGCTGTTCCGGCCGAGAGGTCAATCCCGCCGGAGACGATAATCAGCGTCATGCCCAAGGCGGCCGTGCCGATGATGGCCGATTGGGCCAGCACTGCTTGGACCGATTCCCATCGGGCCAACGGATTGCCGCTTT